>JANMKO010000355.1:0-14627 GCA_031372085.1 Betaproteobacteria bacterium | reverse complement strand
GATTTGCTGGCCTTGCAGCCGCGCGCACCGCGCCACTTCAAATGCCCGGTGGCGCCCAACTGGTGGCACATCGACACCATCTCGGCCAAGCTGGGCAAGCGCCGCCTGCGTGAGGTGCTGGGCGTGTTTGTTGAACAGCTTGAGCTGGACAACGCCCACTTTGCGGTGGCCGAGTTGCAGCAGATGCTGGAGATTGCCGCCCAGCTGGACGAGCGCGCCGCGCCGCTGAGCCTGCGTGAGCGCTTTGTCTACGCCCAAGCGCCGGTGGACACCCGCACCGACCAGCTGATGCAGCAGTTTTTGGGCTGGACCGAGCGCCATGCCTGGGACGGCCAGGCCGGCGAGCCGAGCTTTTTGCACGATGTGGATGAGCACAGCCGGCTCGACCGGATGGAGCAGGCGCTGCGGGCCTGCACGCTGTGGCTGTGGCTGGACCAGCGCTTCCCGGGCGTATTTGGTTATCTGGACGAAGTGGTGGCGCTGCGCGAGCGGCTGAATGACGGCATCGCCGGGCAGTTGCGGGCACGCCGGCCGTTGTGGCAAGTGCGGCAGGGGCGGCCTGGGCGGCCGGGCGGCGCTGGCCGGGTCGGGCGACGCTGACGGCGGCGGCTTGCGGCACCCTCACCCCAACCCTCCCGCGTGCGGGAGGGGGGAGTACCAGCCCGATCCCGCATACCGATGGCTCGTGCCTTGCCCGCTCTCCCGCGTGCGGGACAGGGAGGGGTGAGGGTCAGTGAAAGCAACCGCGCAGCCAGGCTCACGCCGGCGTAAGCTGGCAACCGCACCGCACCGGCCCGGTGCAGGAGCTTGCGATGACCGTCCGCGTCAACCCCGACTGCATCCGCCTCAACCCATCCACGCCCGGCCGCCGCCTCGGCCGCGCTTTCACCGGCCTGTTGAAGGGCTCGCTCGTGGCGCTGGCCCTGCAGTTGGCGGCCTGCACCACGCTGACGCCTCCCGCCGCCGCGCCGCTGCTCAACGACGCGCTGTTCAACCACCCGCCCCGGCCGGCCGAGGCCGATTCAGCGCTGGCGCTGGACGAGCCGATGCGGGCCTATCTGCGCAGCATGCTGTCGCGCGGCGTCGCCGTCAAAGGCCGGGCCCGGGCGCTGACCGACGCGCTGTACGGCCAGCACCAGTTGCAACTGCAATACGACGGCGGCGTCACCCGCAACGCCGCCCAGGCGTTTGCGGCCCGCTCGGGCAACTGCCTGTCGCTGGTGCTGATGACGGCGGCGTTTGCGCGTGAGCTGGGGCTGGACGTGGTGTTCCAGATTGCCCGGCTCGACGCCGCTTTCAGCCGCAGCGCGGACCTCACGCTGCGCAGTGGCCATGTCAACCTGGTGCTGGGCCCGCGTGCCAGCGCGGGCGGTTGGCAATCGCTGACCTACGGGCCTGACCCGAACCGCCTGCAAGTCGATTTTTTGCCACCCGATGAGTTGCGTGGCCTGCGCACCGTGCCCATCGGTGAGGCCACCGTGCTGGCGATGTTCATGAACAACCGCGCCGCCGAGGCCTTGCAACGCCGCCAGCCCACCGACGCCTACGCCTGGGTGCGCGAGGCGCTGCGCACCGACCCCGGCTTCTGGCCGGCCTTCAACACGCTGGGCGTGGTCTACCAGCAGGCCGGCCACCTGGACGCCGCCGTGCTGGCGTTTGAGCGCTTGCTGACGCAGGACGACCAGCAGGTGGCCACGATGTGGAACCTGTCGCAAGTGTTGCAAGCCCAGGGCCGGTTTGCCGAGGCCGCGCGCTGGGCCGACCGGCGGCGCCTGCTGGAGCCGGTGCC
Organism: Betaproteobacteria bacterium; assembly: GCA_031372085.1. Classification (GTDB taxonomy): domain Bacteria; phylum Pseudomonadota; class Gammaproteobacteria; order Burkholderiales; family Burkholderiaceae_C; genus Pseudaquabacterium. Next base: position 12,838 of record JANMKO010000355.1, on the reverse strand, counting down.
GCCGTTCCACTACTTTGCGCTGGGTGAGGCGGCGATGGCGCGCGGCGACTGGGCCGACGCGCTTGGCTTGTTCCAGCGTGAGCAGCGCATCACCGGCGATTCACCCGAGCTGCAGTTCTGGCAGGCGCAGGCGCACGTCAGGCTGGGCCAGTGGCCGGCGGCGCAGCGTGCGTTGCAGCAGGCCATCCGCACCAGCCCCGGCCCGGCCGATCAGGCGCGCTATGCCGGCAAGTTGGCCTGGCTGCGGGCGCAGGGGCAGCTGTAGCGGTTGGCGCTTGCTGCTGCTGCGGCTGGCTTGCATGGCGTGGTCTGGGCCCTGGTGCTGGCGGGCAGGGGCCGGGATTCGGCCCGGTGGCCACCGCCCTTGGCTGGCGGCGCGCACCCGGGCGGCCGGGTTGACGGCGTGCGTGCCGGGGCCACCGCAGGCGCCTGCGCGTTGATCGACCCCGGGCAATGCGCAATGCCGATGGGCCGACGGCGGCGCATACCGTCAACCCGATCTTGAACCGCAGTTGCAGCGACCTGGGCTTGTTGATTGCGCTGCTGCCGTCGGATGTGACCATCGATTCGATGAAGGCCACCAGCGCGCTGGCCGATGCCGCCGCCCAGCGGTGGCCCGGCCGGGCGGGCTTAAGCTACGGCCCGGTGTCGGTTTGGTGCAGGAGCCCACGATGAAGGTCCCGCTTGTCACTGTCGCCGCAGGCGCTGTCTTGATCGGCTGCCAACGCCCGGCGGTCGGGCGGTGCTGAGGCGCTGCTTCATGCGATGCGGGGTGGCCGCGCCGCTGGTCAGCCTGGCCAGCCTCGCGAGCCTTGGGTATGGCCGCGCCGCGCGGGCGGCGGCGTCGGTGTGCGGCAGCGCGCCGCCGCCGGCTTGCCCCCCGCCCGACAGCCCGCCCCGGGTGCAGTCGTGGTTGCTGGACGGCCACCAGGACGGCCCGGCGCCCGATTGCGCCGGGCTGCGCGGGCGCGATTTTGAGCTGCTGGTGCGCCTGACCGGCAGCTACACCGCCGTCGGCGACCTGGACAGCCAACTGGCGCGGTTTGGCGCTATTTCGGCCTTGAAGGGCGCCACCTACTGGTCGTTCACCGACCGGCAACGGCTGACGCTGTTCCGCGAGGCTTTTGCGGTGGACGGCGCCGGCTCGGTGCGGCCGCGCCCTGACTACAGCGCCGCCGAGCTGCGCAGTGGCGCCGAGCTGCCATTTGTCGACAGCGACAACCGGTCGGCCACGCTGATGCCGCACAGCCTGCAGTTGGCGCACAGCACGCCGGTGTCGTTTGTGCTGCGCATTGAAAACCTGTCCGACCACCGCTTCATGGGCTTGACGCTGATGGCCGCACGCGAGATGCAGTGGTCGGTGGCAGTAGAGCGGTTGGGGGGTGGCCGCTGGGCCTACCGCAGCCTGCTGGGCCAGCGCCGCGTCCGCCTGGGCCGGGCCGAGCAGCACCGCTTGTCCAACTTGAGCCGCTGCGTGGCGCTGTTTGATCTGGTGGCCGGCCGCCAGACCGATATCGAGGGCTTGCGTTAGCCGGTGCCGGGGGGCCGGCTCAGCGGCTCAGCGGCTGTGTGAGCTGATGTGGGCCAGCGGCACCGCCGCGCTGGTGCCCGGCGCGGTGCGCCGCGCCACCGGCAGCACCGACAACGGGCTGGGCTCGTCCAGCGCCGACACCGCCTCGGCGCCCAGCGCCGGCAGGTCGGGCGCCTGGCGGCGCATCGCCACGCCGACGGCCAGGATGTCGATCACCAGCAGGTGCAGGATGCGGCTGACCATCGGCACCTGGGTCAGCAAGTCTTCCACATGGTCGACGATCAGCGCCAGATCGGCCTTGCGCGCCAGCGGCGACTGGCTGGCGGTGATGGCCAGCACGGCAGCACCCCGGCCGTGCGCAATGTCGGCCAGCGCCAGCAGGTCATCGATGCGCCCGCTGCTGCTGATGATCACCGCCACCGAGCCCGGTTGCAGCAGGTTGGCGGTGAGCGGCTGCAGGCGTGAATTGGTGCAGGCGCTGGCCGGCATGCCCAGCCGCAGAAACTTGTACTGCGCATCGTCGGCCACCACGCCCGACTGGCCGACGGCGTAGAACTCGACCCGCTGGGCCGACTCCAGCAGGCTGATGGCGCGGTCGATGGTGTCGCGGTTGAGCTGGTCGCGCAGCTGCAGGATGGCGGACGCGGTGTTGCTCAGCACCTTGACGCCCAGCTCCAGCATGCTGTCGGCACCGGTGACGGGGGTGTGCGTCAGCGGCACGGTGCCGGTCAGGCTGGAGGCCAGCCGCAGCTTGAAATCCGACAAGCCCTGGCAGCCCAGCGACCGGCAAAAGCGGATCACCGTGGGCTGGCTGACCTGGGCCGCCAGGGCGATCTGGGCGATCGGCGCCAGGATGGCCGAGCGCGCGTGGGCGATGACATGGTCGGCCACCCGCCGCTCGGCCGGTGACAGGCTGCTGCGTGAGCGCTGGATCTGGTCGAGCAGGGCCGAACCGTGGCTCGACGCCAGCGTGCCGATCTGGCGCGCCAGGATCGCCGACGTGCCCATGAAGGTGGCGTTGGGCTCGGTGATGACAAAGGTGGGGATGCCCTTGCAATAGTCGTTGAAGCGGCCCTTGTCCTCAAAGCGCTGGCGAAAGGCCGAGTGGTCAAAAAAATCACCAAGCCGGGGCACGATGCCGCCGCCGATGTAGATGCCGCCAAAAGCGCCTTGCGTCACCGCCAGATTGGACGCGGCGGTGCCCAGGATGGCGCAGAAGGCTTCGAGCGTGGCCACGCACAGCGCGTCGCTGCCGTCCAGCGCGTGGCGCGTGATGACCAGTGCGTCGGGCTGATCGGCGGCCAGCCCGGCCGTCAGCCCTGCCTGATGGCGCAGCGCCTGGTAGATCAGCGCGATGCCCGGGCCGGACAGCAGGCGCTCAAACGACACATGGCCATGCTGTTGCCAGGCGTAGCGCAGGATGGCCAGCTCACGCTCGTCACGCGGCGCAAAGCTGGCGTGCCCACCCTCGGTGCCCAGCGCCACCCAGCCGGCGTCGGCCGGGATCAGCCCCGACACCCCCAGCCCGCTGCCCGCGCCGATCAGGCCGATGACGCTGCGCTCTCGCGTGCTGCCGCCGCCCACCTGGCGCCGCTGCTGCGGCGTCAGGCGCGGCAAGGCCATCGCCAGCGCGGTGAAGTCGTTCACCACCACCAGCGTCAGCAGGCCCAGCCGCTGGCGCATCTGCTCGATCGAGAACTGCCAGTGGTAGTTGGTCATGCGCACCAGGTCGCCTTCGACCGGGTTGGCGATGGCCACCGCGGCTTGCAGCACCTGCACCCCGGGCACGCCAGCCAGGTAGGCGCTGACAGCGGCATGGAAATCTGCATGGTCGGCGCTGCGCAGCACGGCGGTGTCCTCAAACACGCCGGGTGCGGTCTCCAGCGTGAAGCGGGCAAAAGTGCCGCCGATGTCGGCCAGCAGCCGCGGGCGGTCAAACGGCGTGGGGCGCATTCAGGCCGGCAAGGTGTCGAGCGCTCTGGCCACGCCGGTCAAGGCCGGCGTGGCGGCGGTGATCAGCCAGGTGGGCACAGCGGCCAGGTAGCCGGCAAAGCGGCCTTTGTCTTCAAAGCGCTGGCGGAACAGCACGCCGTCAAAGGCCGTGCCCAGGCGTGGCACCACCCCGCCGCCCAGGTAGATGCCGCCGTGCGCGCCCAGCGTCAGCGCCAGATTGCCCGCCACATTGCCCAGCAGGCTGGCAAACAGGGCCACCGCCGCCACGCAATGGGCGTCACTGCCATCGATGGCCGCCGTGCTGACATCGGTGGGTTGCAGCGGCGCCGGCAGGGCACCGTCCAGCTGGCACAGCGCGTGGTACAGGTTCACCAGCCCCGGCCCGGACAGCGCACGCTCGGCCGAGGCATGGCCAAAGCGGGCCCGCAGCAGCGCCAACACAGCGGCCTCGCGCTCATCGGCGGCGCCCAGCGTGACATGGCCGCCCTCACCGCTCAGGGCCGACCAGCCGCCACCGGCCAGCGGCATCAGCCCCGACACGCCCAGGCCGGTGCCCGGGCCCAGCAAGCCGATGGCCGCATGGGCCACAGCCGCGCCGCCGCCGATGGCCAACAAATCGGCCGCACCCAGCGCCGGCAGGCTGAGCGCCAGCGCAGTGAAGTCATTGATCACCAGGCAGCGCTCGACGCCCAGCCGGCGTTGCAGTTCGCGGATCGAAAACGTCCACGGGTGGTTGGTCATGCGCACTTCGTCACCCGACACGGCGGTGGCGATGCCGATGCCGGCGGCCTTGACCGGCCCGGCCACGCGCTGCGCCAGGTACTGGCTGGCCGACTCGTACAGCGAGGCGCTGGCGTTGCAGCGCACCACCGAGATGTCTTGCAGCGGCGCGGCGGCGCTGGCCTGCCAGGCCCAGCGCGCGTGGGTGCCACCCACATCACCCAACAATCTGGGGAATCCTTGATCCATACGAACCCTCCTCCGGCATCGAGCGCCAAAGGCTACGCTCCGCTCTGCTTGTAGTTCAACGACAGGATGAAGGCAAAGCAGGGAACGGGCCAACCCTGATCAGGACCCGGCAGTGCTTGCTCATGCAGCGATTGTGGCTTGCGCAGGCGGCCTGCGCCGCACGCCAGCCCAGGCAGACCGTGAACGATGCCAGGATGTAGTCAAGCTACTCGCGCCGGCGCCGAGCCGGGCGCCTGCCGAGGGCGGACGGGCTACTTGACGACGTAGACCAGCGCGGTGCGCGGCGGCACGGTAAAGGCGCCCGTGCTGCTGGCATACGCCGCGCTGGTGGCGGGCCGCTTGTCGGCGGCCGCCGCGTCGGTGTGCACCGGGTGCAGCACAAAGGCCTTGCCTTTGAGCGCGTCGAGCGTGACGGTCTGTGCCACCTTGTCCACATTGACCAGATACACCAGCTCCTGGAAGCCCGCGCCGGCATATCCCGCGCCATTCAGGTGGCCGGCCAGCACCGTGGCCACCTGGGCCGAGCCGGTGTTGTGGAAGGTGAGCCGGGCCTTGATGTCGTCACCGGTGCGCAGCCGGAACAGCGTGGAGCTGGCGCGCAGCTTGAGCAGGTCGCGGAAGGCGTCGCGGGTCCAGGCGATCTCGGTGCCGCTGGGCTTGATCGCCGCATTGGTCAACAGCGGCTTGATCTGGGCCCAGTTGTCGCCGTTTTTGTCTTTCACCGGCGCGCCGGTGCCAAAGTAGTTGTCGGCATAACTCCAGTCGATGCGGTTGAACCAGTCACCCGAGTTGTAGCTGTCGCGGTCCATCGATTTGCTGCGCAAGGTGTCGATGCCGCCGTGGAAGTAGGCCACCCCCTGGCTGAAGCTGTTGATCGCCGCTGCCAGAATCTGCACCCGGGCCCGGTCTTCTTTGCTGGTGCCGGTGGGCAGGCGGTAGGCGTTGATGTCGAACAGCGTCTGGTTGTCGTGGTTCTCGACATAGTTCACCACCTCACCCGGGTTGAGCACATAACCCGCCGGCTGGCCGTTGTAGTTGATCTCTTCGAGCCGCAGGGTGGCGTCCCAGCTCGTGGTCATGCGGTAGCTGCGGATCGAGCCGGCCAGGCCCACCTTGATGACATCGGTGGCAAACAGCAAGTCACCCCGCACCTTGGCACCGCCCAGTGCATTCGGGTCGTAAAACAGGCCGTTGACATAGCCCTGGTTCTTGATGAGGTCACTGCCGCCGTCAAACGGGCTGCCGCCGCGCACAAAATCGCGCGCCCGGTCGCTGAAGGTGCCGATGCCCGAGCCGTTGAGCGACAGCTGCGAGGCCTGCACAAAGCGTGCACCGTCCTGCACCTCACCGAAGTTCCAGCCCTCGCCGATCAGCTGCACGGTGCGGCCGGTGGCGGCGTTGACGCTGGCCTGCAACTGCTCCATCACCGCGCGCGGCTGGTGGGCCATCAGGTCAAAGCGGAACGAGTCGATGGCGTACTCTTTGGCCCACAGCACCGCTGAGTCGATCATCAGCTTGCCCATCATCAGGTTCTCGGTGGCGGTGTTGTCGCAGCAGGTTGATTTCTCGACCTCACCGACATTGCTCAGCCGCTGGTAGTAGCCCGGCACCACGCGGTCGAGCACCGATTTGTCGGTCTGGCCCGAGGCCGTGGTGTGGTTGTAGACCACGTCCATGCCCACCCGCAGGCCGGCCTGGTGCAGCGCCATCACCATGGCCCGCAGCTCGATGATGCGCTTGGCACCGTCGCCGGCCGACGAGGCAAAACTGCCCTCGGGTGCGCTGAAGTGGAAGGGGTCATAGCCCCAGTTGAAGCAGTCGCTGTCCTTGACGGCGGTGACCGCGCCTTGCTGGTCTTCGCTGTCGGCAGCGCCGCCCGTGGCCACCGCCACGCAGCCGCTTTCGGGCACCGTGGCCAGGTCGAAGATCGGCAGCAGGTGCACATCGGTCAGGCCGGCATCGGCCAGCGCCTTGAGGTGCTTCATGCCGTTGGAGCCGGTCTCGGTAAAGGCCAGGTACTTGCCGCGGTTGACGGTGGAGACCGAAAAATCATTGGCCGAAAAATCACGCACGTGCAGCTCATAGATGCTCATGTCGGTTTGGGCCAGCACCTTGGCCGGCGCCTTGTGGCTGTCCCAGCCGGCCGGCTTGAACGCGCTGGACGCCAGATCAGCGACGTAACTGCGCTTGGAGTCGGCGCCCAGGCTGACCGAGTACGGGTCAGTCACCAGGTTGCGCACCAGGCCAATGCCGCGCACAAACACCTCGACCACGTAGCGGTAGTACTTGCCCGACAGGTTGCTCGGGCTGCTGGCCTGCCACAGGCCGGTGGCGGTATCGAAGGTGGCGGGCAGCATCTCGCTGGTCAGGTCGATGTCGCTGTTGTAGATGGCCACCGACACTTTCTGCGCAGTGGGCGCCCAGAGCTTGAAGCCGGTACCGCTGGCCGACACCTTGACGCCCAGATCACTGGCCGTGCCGGCGGCGGCGTATTGCGCATCCAGCGCCCCGGCCACTTGCGCCGTGGTCGCGTTTTGAACCTTGCCGTCGGCGTTTTCTTGCACCAGCACCAACTGCGACTTGTGCAGCGTGGGCAGCCGGGCCAGGTCAGCCGCCCGCACGTTGAGCACCACCCCCGAAGCCACGTACTTGAAGCGCTGGGCCGCAGCGGCCGGCACCGCGCCGCCGTACACATCAAGCGTGATGGCGCCGTCGGCACCCTCGACTGCGGCATCTTTGGCCAGCTTGATCTGGCCGTTGGCCGAGTGGTAGAGCTTGAAGACGCCGGTGCTGTCGGCCTTCGGGAACTTGATCAGTTGCTGGTCCAGCCAGTAGGCGCGGGCGTCGGTGGTGGACGCCAGGCGGGCATCGGGCACCGACGTGTAGACGGTGGCGTCGTCCTGCACCAGCCAGACCTCGCCGACTTTGTTGTTGAGGGTCAGCGCCGAGAAAGTGACTTTGATGTTGTCATTGCGGCCGTCTTTGTTGTTCGGGTCGCCACCCGGCGGCCGGCCGTGGATGATGAACTCCAGCGCCTTGCGGTTGGCGTCGCCGGTGGGGTTCTGCACGGGGATGTCGAACACCACCTCGCCGGCACCGGCGGCGAAGTTGTTGAAATCGGCAAAACGCACCGCGTTGGTCCACTCGTTGATGGTGACGCCGGGCTTCAAGCCGGCCACATCCAGCCCGCTGGTGTCCCAGATGTGCACGCCCCAGTTGTCATACGCGCCGTCAAAACGTTTGTAGTGCACCCGCACCGTGGTCAAGTCGGGCGTGGCCGCACCGGCCGGGTTGGTTTTGTAGTTGGCCGGGTCACCGGCCACCTTGAAGATTGATTTGCCGTCGGCCACGGCCCAGAACTGCTGCTCGTCAGAGCCGGTCTTGCCCGACCAGGCCGACGGCTCACGGGTGCCGCCGCCATCTTTGACGATGATGAAGTTGAACGACGCGCCGGTGGCCGCCACGTCCCAGTATTTGCCGGCGCCGGCCACGTCACCGTCGGGCGCCTTGCCCGGCCAGCCGCCAAAATCAGCGCCGCCGTAGACATACAACGTCCAGCCGGCATACACCCCATCGGCCCGGTTGTAGTGCAAGCGCACGGTATTGGCACCGCCACCACCGCCGCCGCCCGCCGCCGCCGGCACGGCCGCCAGCACCAGCTTGATGTTGCTGGCGTCGCCCGCCTCCAGGCCGGTGGGCGCACTGCTGTTGCTGGTGCTGCCCCCGCCGCAGGCGGACAGCAACAGCAGCCCGGTGAACAGGGCCAGCGCCGCAAAGGCCCGGCGCCAATACGCACCCAAGGTGTCGCGCATCGCATGTCTCCAGATCGTGAATGGGCAGTTCGGCAGCGCCGGCAGGCCAGGGCGACCCACCGCAAGCGCAGCAACGTGGCCACGATGCTATTGGAGTAAAGCTACAAACTGAATCCGGGAATAACCCTCGGCTGCTGCCAGAAGCCTGTGTCTGGCGATTATTGGCGCCGTTATTCCTTGAATTGGCTGTCTAGTTAGACTACATTCCTGGCCGTTCGCCCCATTCAATCGATACCCGCAAGGACACCATGCCGACCGCGCTGTGCAACAAGCTGTCAAGCCATCTGTGTGGCGTGCTGCTGCTGGCGCTGCTGGTGGCTTGCGGCGGTGGTGGTGGGCCGGCCGCTGCGGCAGCGCCGGTGCTGCCGGTTGGGCCGGCCAATCTGCCGCCGGTGGACGTGTCGCCGGTGGCGGCCACCAACACCGGCAGCGCCTTGCCGGCCGGTTGGCAGAACGGTGCTTTCATGCAGATTTTTGTGCGCAGCTACCAGGACAGCGACGGCGACGGCATCGGTGATTTGCGCGGTTTGATCCAGCGCCTGGATTACTTGAAAGACCTGGGCGTGGCCGGACTGTGGCTGATGCCGGTGACGCAGAGCCAGGACCATGACCACGGCTATGCGGTGGCCGACTACCGGCAGATCGAGCCGCGCTACGGCAGCCTGGCCGATTTTGACGAGTTGCTGCGCCAGGCCCATGTACGCGGCATCGGCGTGATCGTCGACCATGTGATCAACCACAGCGCGGCCGAGCAACCGCTGTTTGTCAATGCCAAGTCAGGCGCCGGCAATGCCTACCGCGATTGGTATGTCTGGCAGGGGCTCAAACCCAGCGGCTGGCAGATTTACGGCAGCGACCCCTGGCGCGGCAGCAGCGGCAACTTCTACTTTGCGCCGTTCTGGGACCAGATGCCCGACCTGAACCTGCAAAACCCCCTGGTGGTGGCCTGGCAATTTGACAACCTGCGCTTCTGGATGAACCGGGGTGTGGACGGTTTCCGCTTCGACGCGGTGGGCAATCTGGTGGAAAACGGCCCCGCTGCCTGGGAGAACCAGCCACAGAACTACGCCTTGCTGCGCAGCGCCCGGCAGGTGATGAATGGCCACAGCCAGCGCTTTCTGGTCTGCGAAGGCCCGAGCGACCCGAGCGGCTATGCGGTGGCCTGCGGCAGCGCGTTTGCCTTCAACAACACGGCCAACCTGTTTGCCGCCGCGCGCGGCGACCTGCGCGGTGTTCAGGCGGTAGCCAGCTACCACCAGACGGCGCCGGCCGGCATCTCGACCATGCTGTCCAACCACGACTCGTTTGCCGGCCAGCGGGCGTTTGACCAACTCGGCGGCAACCTGGCGCAGTACAAGCTGGCGGCAGCCACCTACTTGCTGCAACCCGGCACGCCGTTCATCTACTACGGCGAGGAGATTGGGCTGGCCGGTGGCGCCAGCCTGAGCGGCGACGCCAAGTTGCGCACCCCCATGAGCTGGACAGGCAGCCCGGCCAACGCCGGCTTCACCACCGGCACGCCGTACCGCTCGTTGTCGGGCAACCTGGCCAGCCACAACGTGGCGGCGCAAGCGGCCGATCCCAACTCATTGCTGGCCTTCTACAAGGCGATGCTGGCGCTGCGCAATACGCTGCCAGCGGTCAAGGCCGGCAGTTACGACGCGGTGGCGGTGGCTGGCAGCGTGCTGAGCTTTCAGCGCCGGCTGGGCGCCGACCGCACGGTGGTGGTGATCAACTACGGCAGCGCGCCGGCCAACGCCACGCTGGCCAGCCTGCCTGCCAACGCCGCGCTGGCCCCGGCCTACCCGGCGGGCGGTGCGGATGTGGCGGTAGACGGCAATGGCCAGGCCAGCGTGGCGCTGCCGGCGCAATCACTGCGCGTGCTGACGTTGCGCTGAGGGGTGCGGTGCAGTGCGGCCGGCGGCGCGGCGCCCGGCCGCCGTGCAGGCCGGCACGCGCTCAGGCCGGCACCAGCATCAGGGTGGCCAGCGGCGGCAGGTTGAGGACGATTGACTGCGCCCGGCCGTGGCTGGGTTGGGCCAGCACGGCCAGCGCGCCCGCGCCGTTGCCCAGGTTGCTGCCGCCGTAACAGGCGGCATCGGTGTTGAGCAGCTCGCGCCAGGCGGACGGGCCGTCGGGCACACCGAGCCTGAAACCGTGCCGGGGCACCGGGGTGAAGTTGGCCACCACGATCACCGATCGGCCCTGGCCGTCGCGCCGGATCCATGAAAAGGTGGACTGCTCGGCATCGTGTGCATCGATCCACTCAAAGCCGTCGGGGTGGCAATCCAGCCGGTGCAGCGCCGGCTGGTCGCGGTAGGCGCGGTTCAGGTCGCGCACCAGGCGCTGCACGCCGGCATGGCGCGCATCGCCCAACTGGCCCCAAGGCAGCTCATGGTCATGGCCCCATTCACCGGGCTGGCCCCACTCTTGCCCCATGAACAGCAGCTTCTTGCCCGGGTGGCCCCACATGAAGCCGTAGTAGGCGCGCAGATTGGCAAACTGCTGCCACTGCCGGGGGTCAGACGCATCACCCGGCATCTTGCCCAGCAGTGAGCCCTTGCCGTGCACCACCTCGTCGTGCGACAGCGGCAGCACAAAGTTCTCACTGAAGGCATAGACCAGGCCGAAGCTCATGCTGTCGTGGTGCCATTTGCGGTTCACCGGGTCTTGCTGCATGTAGGCCAGCGTGTCGTGCATCCAGCCCATGTTCCACTTGAAGTGAAAGCCCAGCCCGCCGTGGTAGGTGGGCGCCGAGACACCCACAAAGGCGGTGGATTCTTCAGCCAGCGTGATGGCGCCGGGGCACTCGGTGCCCACCACCTCATTGGTGCGGCGCAGCAGGCTGATCGCCTCCAGGTTCTCGCGCCCGCCGTGCACATTGGCAATCCACTGGCCGGGCTGGCGTGAATAGTCGCGGTACAGCATCGACGCCACCGCGTCCACGCGCAGGCCGTCCACGCCGCCGCGCTCAAGCCAGTACAGCGCGCTGCCGACCAGAAAGTTGCGCACCTCGTGGCGGCCGAAGTTGTAGATCAGCGTGTGCCAGTCGTGGTGAAAGCCCTCGCGTGCATCGGCGTATTCGTACAGCGCCGTGCCGTCGAATTGCGCCAGGCCGAAGGCGTCACTCGGAAAGTGCGCCGGCACCCAGTCGAGGATCAAGCCCACGCCGTGGGCGCGGCAGGCGGCCACAAAGCGGGCAAAGCCGTCGGGTGGGCCGAAGCGGGCGGTGGGGGCGTACAAGCCCAGCGTTTGGTAGCCCCACGAGCCGTCAAACGGGTGCTCGGTGATGGGCATCAGCTCGATGTGGCTGAAGCCCAGGTCGGCGGCATACGCTGGCAGCGCTGCGGCCAACTCGTCCCAGCTGTGCCAGCGGCCGTCGGGATGGCGCCGCCAGGAGCCCGGGTGCACTTCATAGATCGACACCGGCGCATGCCGGTCATTGGCCGCCGCGCGGCCAGCGGGCAGGGGCGTGGCCGGTGGCAGCGGCGCGACGATGCTGGCCGTCTCGGGCCGCAACTGGCCCGCGCGGGCATACGGATCGGCCTTCAGGGCCAGCAAGTTGCCGTGGGCACCCACCAGCTCAAATTTGTAGGCGTCGCCCAGCGCCGCATGCGGCACAAAAATCTCCCAGACCCCGCCGCCGTGGTGCAGCCGCATCGGGTGGCGCCGGCCGTCCCAGGCATTGAAATCACCGACCACGCTGACGCGCCTGGCGTTGGGTGCCCAGACCGCAAATCGCACACCGGCCACGCCGTTGGCGCTGACCGGGTGGGCGCCCAGCACGGTGAACGGCCGCAGGTGGCTGCCTTCGCCCAAAAAATGCAGGTCGGCGGCGGGGATCAGCGAGTCGAAGGCATACGCGTCGGCATAGCGGCCCTGGCGGCCATCGGCCCAGCACACCTGCAAGCGGTAGTCGAAGCGCTGTTTGCGGCGTGGCAGCCGGGCCTCCCAGACGCCGTCCGGGTGGCGCAGCGCCAGGTCGGCCACGCGCCGGCCACCGCTGCCCGCCGCGTCGGCCACCGCCACGGCCGCCACCGCCAGCGCGCCCGGCAGCATCACGCGCAGCCACAGCGCACCGGCCGCGTCGGCATGCAGGCCGAGCACGGCAAACGGCTCCGGGTGGCGCGCCTGCAGCAGCGCTTGCACATCGGTGTCAGCCAGCATCTTGCCTCCGGGGATGTTGGGGTTTATGCACGCCGGCCGGTGCGGCCGATGCAGCCGGTGCCCACCGGGGCGCCGCCGCGCTGTGTTTTGGCGGGTGTTGATGCGTTGCGCCCGGGCCAGGGCCCGGCGTGCTGTCAAAGCATGTCAAGCACGTCCTTGCGTTTTTGCTGGAACTCGGCCTCGGAGATCAGGCCGTTTTTGCGCAGCCGCTCCAAAGTGCGCAGCCGCAGTTCTTGCTCTTCGTAAAACGCCGCGTCGCGCGGTGCCTTGCGCTCTGCGGCGGGCGCCGGGCGGCTGGCCGGCGCCGCTGTGGCGGCGGCCGGGCCGGCGGAAGGGGCGGGCGGCTTGGCGGCGGGCACCAGCGCTGGCAATGCGACGGCCGGCGCCGCTGCCGCTGGCGTTGGCG
>JANMKO010000353.1:0-3478 GCA_031372085.1 Betaproteobacteria bacterium | reverse complement strand
GTCGATGCCGGCATCAAGATCGAGAAACACCGGCGCGGCCTGGACGGCGGCAGCCTTGAACTTGGGATGGGCGGTGGGCATGGGCGGGCTCCTGCGGTGCAGCGGGTGGGGGATGGCGGGTGGCGGGTGGCGGGTGGCGGGTGGCGGGTGGCGGGTGGCGGGTGGTGGGTGGCGGGTGGCGGGTGGCGGGTGGCGGGTGGCGGATCAAGCACTGCCACCGATGCTAGACCGCGCCCGCCCGGCCGGCTTGCCTGGGTGACGCAGGGTTCTTGTCCCGGTGTCGCAAGCCCCCGCCAGCCGGGCCTGAAAGCGCACCCGGTGCGGGCCGTGCGCGCCTACCATCGCGCCATGCAACAGATGCTTTCCACTGACGAGGTTGCGCCCGGCCAGCGCCTGGCCTACTGGACTGATCTGGTCTGCGGCACCTATGTGCAGCTGGAATGCGACGCACCCGCTGGCGTGCGGCAGATCGATGGCCGCATCAGCGCGTCCAGCCTGGCGGGCCTGCAGCTGTCGCAAGTCACGGCCAGTGCGCAACTGGTGCGGCGCACCCCGGCCAAGATCGCCGGGGATGCCGAAGACTATTTCCTGGTCAGCATCCAGACCGCCGGCCAGGGAGTGGTGTCACAGGACGGCCGCGACGCGCGGCTGGGGCCGGGTGACTTTGCGCTGTACGACAGCACCCGGCCCTACACCTTGCGCTTTGATGGCGCGTTTCAGCAGTTTGTGCTCAAGCTGCCCGGCCGCACGCTGCGCACCCGCGTGCGCGAAACCCAGCACCTCACTGCCACCGCCGTGAGCGGTGCCTGCGGCGCCGGCCACCTGATGATCAGCATGATCCAGACGCTGGCCACCGACATCGACACGCTGGCCCCCGAATGCGCGGCGGCGGTGGCCGACAGCGTGACCCACATCCTGAGCGCCGGCCTGTCCACCCTGCCGGCGGCACGGCGGGCGCCGGTGTCGTCCCGCCACGCCTACCAGCGCGAGCAGATCAAGGCCTGCGTCCAGGCCCGCCTGCGCGACCCGGCCTTGAGCGTGGCCGCCGTGGCAACCGCGCTGCGCACGTCACCCAGCACGCTGCACCGGGTGTGGGCCGGTGAGCCTTGCTCGCTGGCCGACTGGATCTGGGCCCAGCGGCTGGACACGGCCCGGCGTGAGCTGTGCGATCCGGCCCAGGCCGCGCGCAGCGTCAGCACCATCGCGTTTGCGCTGGGCTTCAACGATGCGGCGCATTTCAGCCGCGCCTTCCGGGCGCGCTTTGGCTGCGCGCCGCGCGATCTGCGGGCAGCGGGCTAACCCTGAGCGGCGGCCTCCAGCCCCAGCGCCTGCCGGGCCTGGTATTCGCGGTCCAGCAAGCCCATCACGATCAGGCTGTCGTAGCCGTCGGCGCTGTTGCCGGGCTGACCGGTCAGCCGCACGCTCTCGCGCAGCCGGCCTTCCTCGACAAACCCCTCACTGGCATACAGCGCCTGGGCCCGGGTATTGAGGGCTTTGACATCGAGCCAGAAGCGGTGCGCACGCAAATCGCGGAAGGCCATCTGCTTGAGCAGCCGCACGCAGGCCCGGCCCAGGCCCTGGCCCTGGCCCGGGTGGTGCAGCACCAGGCGTTTCAACTCCACGCTGCGGTGCGGGTTGCGGCAGCCTTGCAGGATGACCACGCCCGCCGCGTCCACGCCCGGGCCGGCCTCGAAGCTGAACTGGCGGAAACCCGGGAAGCGCACCGCGCCCTCATGCTGGGTGCGCTCCCAGGGCGTGATGAACGGCAGGTTGTGGCTGTCGGTCTCCACCTGCACCACAAAATCCAGGTCACTCAGCATCGTCGGGCGCAGCCGCACACGCGGGGCGGCGCCTGTCTCGGGCGGCGCAGTCACCGCCGGGCCGCCCCAACGTGGCTGCCTCCCCCTCGGGGGGCCGACGCCGCAGGCGTCTTGGGGGCCATGCTAGACATCGATCTCCACCGCGTCGCCGTGCAGCTCCATCAACTCACGCCGCGCCGCCGCCTCGCCCTTGCCCATCAGCCTGGTGAACGAGCGGGTGGTTTCATCAAAGCTCAACACCCCCCAGGCCACTGGCAGCAAACGCCGGGTCTCGGGGTTGAGCGTGGTCTCCCACAGTTGCTCGGCGTTCATCTCGCCCAGGCCCTTGAAGCGGCTGATGCTCCACGCGCCCTCACGGGCGCCCTCTTTGCGCAGCTTGTCCAGCGTGGCCTCTTGCTCGCCGACATCCAGCGCATAAAACTTGGCGGCCGGCTTTTTGCCCCGGGCCGGCGCGTCGATGCGAAACAGCGGCGGCTTGGCGATGTAGACATGGCCGCGCTCGATCAGCTTGGGGAAATGGCGGCAGAACAGCGTCAGCAACAGCACCTGGATGTGCGAGCCGTCCTCATCGGCGTCACTCAGGATGCAAACCTTGCCGTAGCGCAGGCCGCTGAAATCGGGTTGGTCGGTCGGGCCGTGCGGGTCGATGCCGATGGCCACCGAGATGTCGTGAATCTCGTTGTTGGCAAACAACCGGTCCCGCTCCACCTCCCAGGCGTTGAGCACCTTGCCGCGCAGCGGCAGGATGGCCTGCGTCTCTTTGTCGCGGCCCATCTTGGCCGAGCCGCCGGCCGAGTCGCCCTCGACCAGAAACACCTCGTTCAGCGCCAGATCACGGCTTTCACAATCGGTGAGCTTGCCGGGCAGCACCGCCACGCCCGAGCCTTTGCGCTTTTCCACTTTCAGAGAAGCGCGCTGGCGGGTTTGCGCCTGGCGGATCACCAGGTCAGCCAGCCGCTTGCCAAACTCGACATGGCCATTCAGCCAGAGTTCGAGCGGCGGCCGGGTGAACTGGCTGACCAGGCGCAGTGCATCGCGTGAGTTGAGCCGCTCTTTGATCTGGCCCTGGAACTGCGGATCCAGCACCTTGGCGGACAGCACAAAGCTGGCGCGCGAGAACACATCCTCGGGCATCAGCTTGACGCCCTTGGGCAGCAGCGCATGCAGCTCGATAAAGCTTTTGACGGCGCCAAACAGCCCGTCTTTCAGCCCGCTCTCGTGCGTGCCACCGGCCACCGTCGGGATCAGGTTGACATAGCTCTCACGCAGCACGCCGCCGTCCTCGGTAAAGCCGAGCACCCAGGCCACGCCCTCGCCTTCGGCAAAGTTCTCGGTCTCGGCGCCGGTGGCATAACCCGCGCCCTCGAACAACGGGATGATCGGGTCGGCCGCCAGGCCCTGGCTCAAATAATCCTTCAAGCCGCCCTGGTAGAGCCAGGTTTGAACCTCGGGCGGTTTGTCGGCGCCTTTTTCAACCGCCAACGTGACGGTGACACCCGGCATCAGCACCGCCTTGCTGCGCAGCAGATGCGTCAGCTCGGCGCGTGGCAGGTCGGTGGTGTCGAAGTACCTTGCGTCGGGCCACACCCGCACGCTGGTGCCGGTCTTGCGGTCACTGATGCCCACGCCCGCCGCGCTGCGCTCTCCCGCACCGGCCT
>JANMKO010000283.1:0-7150 GCA_031372085.1 Betaproteobacteria bacterium | reverse complement strand
CGTTCTGGAGACCGTCATGACCCCCTACACCCACCTGCCTGCCCGCGTTGTGCTTGAGTCAAGCCCGCCCGGCACGATGGCGCTGACCTTGCTGACCGGCGCGCTGGCGCTGAGCCTGGCCGCCTTTGCGCTGGCCGACGTGCTGTCGTACCAGACCGCCGTGGCCCATGCCGCGCCGCCCCGCTTGCCGGTGGCCGCCAGCACGCAGGCGCCCGACACGTCGGTGCCCGCCGCCCGGGCCGACGGCCCCGGCGTGCAAGCGCTGCAGCCGCCGACGTTCTGAGGGCCCTGCGCCCAGGTGGGCGCCGCCTGGTTGCCCCCGCGGGGCGCTGCCTGGTTACCCCCGGTGGGCGCCGCCTGGTTGCCCCCGTGGGGGGGCGCCGCCCGGTTACGCCGGTGCGGCGTTGCCCGGTTGCACCGTGGGGCACGGCCCGGCGCGCCGGCCGGGCGGCGTCAAGCCCGCTGGCGCGCGCGGTACAGCATGTCCAGCGTGATGGGGCGCACCGCCAGCTTGCTTTGCTCGATGGGCGCACCCAGCAGGCGCTGGGCTTCGTCGGCGCGGCGCCGAGTGAGGGCTTGCAGGATGCGGCCCTGCTCGTCGTTTGCGGGCGCCGTTGCGGGCCCTGCTGCGGGCCCGGCTGCGGCTGCGGCTGCGGGGCGCCAGCGTGCGCTGACCACCGGAATGGCTACCGCCCGGTCGCAGGCGCCGCGCCAGGCCGGCGCGCTCTGGCATGATGCAAACGATTCCAGGCCGCACAGCGCCGGCTTTTTTTTTACTCACAGAACCCGATGGCGCGACACCCGACACCCCCTGCCCGCCCCGAGTCGGCCGCCCAGGCAGCGGCAGGCCCGCCCAGCGGCGGCGCCCGGCCGTCGCGGGTGCAGATGGCCGACATCGCCCGGCTGGCCGGCGTGTCGGTGTCCACCGTCTCGCGCGCACTCAGTGACAGCACGCTGGTCAGTGCCGAGACGCGCGGGCGCATCAACGAGCTGGCGCTGTCGCTGAACTACAGCATCAACGTTGGCGCGCAAAACCTGCGGCTCAAACAGAACAAGACGGTGGCGGTGATCGTGCCCTACGACCCGGCCACCCGCCAGCCGCTGTCTGACCCGTTTTTCTTGAGCCTGATCGGCAGCCTGGCCGACGCGCTGACGGCCTGCGGCCATGACATGCTGCTGACCCGGGTGGACGCCGACCGGCTGGACCTGGCCGGCCAGCTGTTCCACACCGGGCGGGCGATGGGCATCGTGCTGGTGGGCCAGTGGCACCACCATGACCAGCTCAATGCGATGGCGCTGCGCGGCGTGCCGCTGGTGGTGTGGGGCGCCCAGCTGGCGCAGCAGTTGTATGCCACGGTGGGCAGTGACAACCGGGACGGCGGCCGGCTGGCCACCGCTCACCTGCTGGCCCAGGGCGCGCAGCGTGTGCTGTTTCTGGGCGATCCGGGCCTGCCCGAGGTGGCGCAACGCCTGCAGGGCTACCAGCAGGCCCATGCCGACGCCGGCCGGGTGGCCGACCCCCCGCTCGTCCGGCCCGTGCCCTTTGTCGCCGACCGGGTGGCGCCCGAGATCGACGCGCTGCAGGCCCGGGGCATCACTTTTGACGCGATTTTTGCCGCCAGTGATTTGCTGGCGATGGCCGCGATCAACGCCCTGCGCCGGCTGGGCCGCCGCGTGCCCGACGACGTGGCGGTGGTGGGCTACGACGACATCGCGCTGGCTGAGCACTTTCACCCGCCGCTCAGCACCGTGGCCCAGCCCATCGGCGACGCCGGCCGCGCGCTGGTGGCGCTGCTGCTGGCCCAACTGGCCGGTGAGCGCGTGCCGTCGCACCAACTGACCACCACGTTGGTGGTGCGGCAGAGCAGCCGGCGTTGACGCGCGGCGCCGGTGGCCCGGCGCGGGCCCCGGCAGGCGGCGCGGCCGGCGCTTGAGCACCGGGCAGGGGCGTCGTGCCGGGGCCTGTGGCGTGCCATCGGGGCCGCAGATGCGGGCCTCGTCGCGGCCCAGTGGCATGGGCGAAATGAAAGCGGCGCGACGGTCTTGAGAGTTGTATCTGCAATACTTGTAGATACAGTCCAGATCATGAAACCTGCCGCCGCCGATGTTGACCTGTTGCCGATGACGCCAACCGACGCGCCCGTCGGCGCGATATCCGGCGCGATACCCGGCGCGATATCCGACGCGATACCCGACGCGCCAACCGATGCGCCACCCGATGCGCCACCCGCCGGCCCGCAGGGCTGCACCCACTTCAAGCTGCGCCAGGTGCAGCGCCGGGTGTCGCAGCGCTACGACCAGGCGCTGGCGCCGTGCGGGCTCAAGACCACCCAGTACTCGCTGCTGTCGCATGTCATCAAGCTGGGCCCGTTGCGCCCGGGCACGCTGGCGATGGCGATGGCGATGGACCCGTCCACCCTGACGCGCAACCTGCGCCCGCTGGTTGATGCCGGCTGGGTGGCGCTGGGCGCCGGGGCTGACGGTCGCAGCCGGCAGGTGCGCATCACCGACGCCGGCCTAGCCAAGCGCACCCAGGCCAGCGCCTGCTGGCGTAGCGCGCAAGCAGATTTGAACCAGCTGCTCGGCCCGGCCCGCGTGCGGGCCCTGCATGCGCAGATCGACGATTGCCTTGAGTTGCTGGCCTCGCCGCCAGCCGGAGACCACCATGACTGAGCCGACCCCCATCGCCACCGCCACCCAAACCCCCCACCGCACCTGGCCGGTGGCGGTGGTGCTGCTGGCCGCCGCCGGCTGTTTTGCGCTGACGATGGGCGCGCGCCAAAGCATGGGGCTGTTTTTGAGCCCGCTCAACACCGCCACCGGCCTGGGCCTGGGCAGCATCAGCCTGGCGTTTGCCTTTGGCCAGCTGTGGTGGGGGTTGACGCAGCCGTTTGCCGGCGCAATGGCCGACCGGGTGGGCGCCGGCCGGGTGTTGCTGGTCGGCGTGCTGCTGGTGGCCGCCGGCACCGCGATCACGCCCTACATGACCAGCACCGCCGGGCTGATCTTTGCCATCGGCGTGCTGTCGGCGGGCGGTGCCGGCATGGCCGGGCCGGCCGTGCTGATGGCCACCACCACCCGCTTGATCCCGCCCGCGCAGCGTGGCCTGGCCACCGGCATCGTCAACGCCGGTGGGTCGGTGGGCCAGTTTGTGATGGCGCCGATTGCCGGCGCGCTGCTGGTCGGCCTGGGCTGGGTGGGCGCGATGCAGTGGCTGGGCGCGCTGGTGCTGCTGGCGCTGCCGGCGGCCTATGTGCTCAGCGGGCTGGGGCCGGCGGCGCCGGCCTCAGCGCCCACTGCCGGGCCAACCGCACCGGCCGCCCCGCTGGGCACTGCGGCGGCCATCCGGGTGGCGCTGCACCACCCGAGCTTTTTGATGCTGGCGGCGGGCTTTTTTGTCTGCGGTTTTCACGTTGCGTTTTTGGGCACGCACTTGCCGGGCGTGATCGCGTCCTGCGGCCTGCCGGTGCAGTTTGGTGCCTGGTCATTGGCGATGCTGGGGCTGTTCAACATCGTCGGCAGCCTGGCGATGGGCTGGGCCATCGGGCGCTGGCGCATGAAATCGCTGTTGTCGCTGGTCTACGCGGCGCGCGCCGTGGCGGTGCTGCTGTTCTTGCTGGCGCCCAAGACGGGCACCGTGATGCTGGTCTTTGCCGCCGCGATGGGGCTGACGTTTTTGTCCACCGTGCCGCCCACTGCCGGGCTGGTGGCCAAGTTCTTCGGCACCCGCCACATGGCCATGCTGTTTGGCATCGTGATGCTCACCCACCAGGTGGGCGGGTTTCTGGGCGCCTGGCTGGGCGGCCGGGTGTTTGAGGCCACCGGCAGCTACAACTGGATCTGGTACATCGACATCGTGCTGGCGGTGGGCGCCGCGCTGATCCACCTGCCGATCCGTGAGGCACGGCTGGTGCGGGCGGGTGCGGGTACTTGAGCCTTGGCTCCCTCCCCCGGGCAGGGGGAGGGCTGGGGAGGGGGTTGAACCCCTGTGGGCGCGTCCTCATCACCCCCATCCCAACCTTCCCCCTGGCAGGGGGAAGGAGACAAACCTCAGAACGTGTACTTCACCGACGCCTTGATGGTGCGGCCGTTCACCGCCCGTGCCGCATGGCCGTCGCCCTCTACCTCGGTATAGCCCAGGGTGTTGGTCAGGTTGTTGGCACTGAGGGATGCGCTGATCTTGTTGTTGAACTGGTAGTTGACAAAGGCGTTGAGCACCGCAAACGCCGGCTGCACGATGGTGTTGGCATCGTCACCCCAGGCTTTGCCGGTGCCGATCACCGCCGCGCCGATCTCGAACGGCCCGATGGCATAACTGGGCGACAACTGGTAGACAAACTCGGCCTGGCGGCGCGGCGTCTTGCCCACGGTGGCCGCGTCACTGCTGGCGGTGATCTCGGCCTTGGTATACGTCGCGCCGCCGGTGAGCTTGAAGTCACCCAGCTTGTAGCCCAGCTCAAGCTCCAGGCCGCTGGCGTCGTACTTGTTGGCGGTGAACTTTTGCGTCGTGGCCTCGTAGTTGCTCTCTTTGGTCTTGGCGTTGAACAGCGTGCCGAACAGGCTGAAGGCACCGGCCCGCCACTTGGCGCCGCCCTCCACTTGCTGCACCTGGTTGATGGCCACCGGCACCGAGCCGTTCAGCGCCGTGCCGTACAGCAGCCGGTCGGCGCTGAAGGCCACGCCGTCGCTGGCGCGGGCAAACAGCGCCAAGTCTTTGTTCAACTGGTAGTTGCCGCCCAGCGAGTACGAGGTGTGGCTGAGCTTGTAGTTCACCGTCTGGCGCGTGGCCGGGTCCCACTTCTTGGCCACCGGGTCGTCTTGCTGGGCCCAGCCCGACGCCTTCTGGCTGTCGTGGCGCAGGCTGCCGTCCAGGGTCAGCGGGCCGGCCTCCCAGGTCACGGCGGCATACGGCGCTGTGGTGGTGTAGTTCACATCAAAATTGCGCACGCAGCAGCCACCCCAGGTGTCCCAGCCGGCAGTGGCAAACGTGGCTTTGGCGCCGGTGTTTTTCATGTCCACCGTGTACTGGTTCCAGAACCAGGTCAGCGCCACCGCCTGCTTGGCGGTGAACAGGCCGGCGCTGACGGTGGCCTTGCCGGCCGCCGCGTCGCCAAAGGTCTTGCTCACCTTCAAATCATTGACGGTGTTGTCCAGGCTGTCGATCGAGGTGTTGAACAAGGTGGCGGTGAACTTGGACGCGCCGGCCGTGGGCGTGCCGTTGTCGGCCGGGAACAGCGCAATGAAGCGCCCGCTGTTGTTGCTGTGGCGGAACTTGTCGGTGATGGCCCAGCCGTCGCCCAGCTTGAACTGGCCTTCAGCGCCGATGGCCGTGCTGCGCACCCGCAGGCCGTCACGCGGGTTGGTCGAGACCATCTTGCCGTCAGCGCCAAACACCACGTCTTGCGGCGTGCTGTTGTTGATGAAGTAGGCGGTGCGCGGGTCAATGCCGGGGATGGTCTTGATCTGGCCGCCCTGGGTGATCACCGGCACGGGCAAGAACGACGGGGTTTTGTCGTCGAGTGCTTTCAGGCTGAGGCGCAAGAAACCGGCGCTGAAGTCTTGCGTGATATTGGCCTTGATCTGCCCGCCACTGGCCGCATTGAAGCCGGTTTTGCGGTCGCCCTCACCGGTGCGCTGAAAGCCGCCGATGTGAAATCGCGTGCCGTTGCCCAGCTGGCCGCCGTAGTCCACATCAACCCGGGTTTGCCGGCCGCCGTCCAGGCCGAGTGTCAAGCCGACCGCGCCGCCCGGCTCATCGCCGGTCTTGCTGATGAAGTTGACGATGCCGCCGGGTGAATTGGTGGCCAGCGTGCTGGCCGAGCCGCCGCGGATCACCTCCAGGTGGCTCAGGTTGTAGTCGGTGCGCAAAAACTGGTCGGCGGTGCCGAAGGCGATGTCACCAAACAGCAGGATCGGCAGGCCGTCTTCTTGAAACTGCACATAGCGCGCGCCGCCGGCCGAGATCGGCACGCCGCGCACGGTGAGGTTGGCATTGCCCTCGCCGCCCGACGACTCAGACCGGACGCCGGGGATGGAGCGCAGGATCTCGGCCGCGTTGGTGGGCGCGAGCTTGAAGATTTGGTCGGCTTCGAGTGAGCTGATCGACACGCTTTGCTTCATCTTGCTGGCGCCGGTGGACGTGCCGGTGACGACCACGCGGTTCAGGTTGAGGGTGTCTTCGGCGTCTTTGGGCTGCGCTTGTGCCAGCGCCAGTGCCGGCAGCAGGCTGAGCGAGGCGGCCAGCGCCGTCGCTCGCAAGGCCATGGGCAGGGCTGGGTGCGCAGCGGCGGGTCGGGTTTGGGGGTTGCGGGTCATCTCGGGTGTCTCCTTCGGTGGCGGGGCGGGGCGGGTTTGGGGCGGGTCTGGGGCGGGTCTGGGGTTACTGCGGCTTGGCGCGCACCCCGGGTTTTGGAATTCTGATCGCGTTGCAATCGATTGCTAAGCGGGGAAAACGAGAGGAATTGGCGGTTTTGTCGTGGATTTGAGACACGGCGCGCGCGCCGCACGGGCACGCCAGAAGCGGCTAGTCGGGGGCGCCGGCTTGCAGCGGGTGCGGCGTGCACCCGGCGCCGTCGCGGGTTTGCAGCGTGCACGCCTTGCTGTGCAGGTTGACTTGCAGCTCAGCCTGCGCGCTGCCGTGTACCCAGCGCAGCGCCAGCACGTCGGCGGCGCTGGGCAGCAGCGCAAACTGGCCGTTGAAGGCCGGGTGCTGGTTGCGCAGCCGGATCAGCCGCAACAGGTCTTGCACCACCGGGCGCTGCAGGTTGGCGTCGATCTCGGCCCGGGGGTAATGGTGGCGGTTGATGTCGCGGCCCACACCGCTGCGCGCCAGCAGATCAAGATCGTTGTGGCCAGCCAGCAGGCCGACGTAATACACCTGCGGCACGCCGGGCAAAAAAAACTGGATGGCGCGGGCGATCAAATAAGCCCGGTCGTCGCGGCCCAGGGCGTCGTAAAACGTGCAGTTGACCTGGTACAGATCAAGGTTGCTGGCCGCCGCGCCAGTGGCCTGGCGGCTGGCGCCGTCGCTGTTGTTGTGCACCCATTCGACCAGCCAGTCCAGCTCGGCCGGCGGCACCAGGCCGGGGTGGCCGTGGCGGTCTGCCGCATCAGCGCCGATGTCGATGATGCCGATGCCGTCATGCGTGTC
>JANMKO010000621.1:0-1748 GCA_031372085.1 Betaproteobacteria bacterium | reverse complement strand
GCCGCCGCCACCGGCCGCAAGTGGTCCACCAGCACGCCGCAGTGGTGGCTGCGCACCACGCCAGCCAGCGCCACGCCGTGCTGCCGGGCGGCGGCGATGGCCTGCTGCACCGCCAGATCGCAGGCGGCAAAAGCCAGGCCGCCATCAGCATCGACCACCAGCGCCCCGCCCTTCTGGCGCAACACCCGGGGCTGGGCGGCGCCGTTGGCACGGCCGTTGCGCAGGTGGGTGCTGTACTGGCCCACCCGCGACAGGCCGTGTGAGCCCAGGCCTTGTGACTCGGCAAGCACCAGCGCCCGGGCGGTGGCCAGGGCCATGGCGGCACCGGCACCGGCTTGTTGCAGCACCGCGCTGACGAGGGCTTGAAGCTCGGGGATGGGGATTTTCACAATGGCCACGTCATGCCGGTGATGCCGGTGATGCCAGCAATGCCAGCGCCGCCAGCACCCGCTCGGCGATCAGGAAGCTGACGCGCTCGTTGGCCTCGGCGGTGACGCCAGCGATGTGTGGTGTCAACAGCAGGTTGGGGCAGCCGTCAAAGTGCGGCGACGCCGGCAGCGGCTCAGACGCAAAAACATCGATGGCCGCACCGCCCAGCTGGCCGCTGCGCAGCGCGGCCGCCAGCGCGGGCTCGTCGACGATGCCGCCGCGGGCGGTGTTGATCAGCACCGCGCCGGGCTTCATCGCAGCGATGCGGGCGGCGCTGAGCAGGCCGCGTGTGCCCTCGGTCAGTGGCACATGCAGGCTGACCACATCGCATGACGCGATCAATTCATCCAGCCCGGCGCAACCCACGCCGTGCTGGGCAAACGCCGGATGGCCGGCGCCCAGCGCGGCATCAAAAGCCAGCACCTGCATGCCCAGCGCCCGGGCCAGGCCGGCGGTGCGCTGGCCAATCGAGCCAAAGCCGATCAGCCCGAGCGTTTTGCCGGCAATCTCACGCCCGCTGGACAGCGCCGTGCGCGGCCACTGCCCTGCCGCCACCACCGGCGTGGCGGCGTAGGCCCCGCGCAGCAGCAGCAGCGCGCTGGTGACCACGTACTCCGCCACTGACAGCGCATTGGCGCCGGTGGCCGGGATCACCTGCATCTGCCGCGCTTGGCAACCGGCCAGGTCGATGTTGTCCAGCCCCACGCCCAGCCGGCCTACCACCTTGCAGCGCGCCAGCGCGGCCAGCAAGCCACCCCGCACTGCCGTGCGGTTGCGCACGATGAGGGCATGCGCCGTGGCGGCTTCGGCCAGCAGGCGGGGCGCGTCGTCCACCAGCGTGGGCGCGTACAGCACGTCGTGCCGGGCGGCAAGCTGCGCCACGGCGCGCTCGTCCATGAATTCAGTGATGACGATGCGCGCCATAAAGTCCTTGATTCTCTCCCTCCCCCTGCCAGGGGGAGGGTTGGGGTGGGGGTGTAAGTTGGGCACAGGGCAGACGCTCGCAACTGAACCCCCATCCCAGCCTTCCCCCTGGCAGGGGGAAGGTGAAGTCAGCAGCTTCGCTGGGTCTCTTAAGCCGACTCGAACAAGCGCGTCAGCACAAATTCACGGTGGCCCAGTGCCTCGGCTGCCGTCAGCCGGCCATTGGCGGTGCGCAGCATCGAGTCGAGCGCCAACTCACCCGCCTCGTCCAGCGTAATCTGGCGTTGCAGCAGGCCGGTCACATCCACATCGATGTGCTCGCTCATCGTGCGCACGGTGCGCGGGTTGGCACACAGCTTGATCACCGGCACGATGGCATTGCCGATCACATTGCC
>JANMKO010000188.1:0-2782 GCA_031372085.1 Betaproteobacteria bacterium | reverse complement strand
GGCCGGTGCTGCAACTGGACGGCGCGGCCAGCGGCAATGCCGGCCCGCTGAGCCTGGTGGTGCACGCGGGTGAGGTGCTGGGCCTGGTGGGCCTGCGCGGCGCCGGCCATGAGGCCATCAGCCGGGCCCTCTTCGGCCGCGAGCCGCTGTCAGCCGGCCGCCTGCGGCTGCTCGGCCAGGATCGTGTTTTTCACACCCCCGCCGACGCCATCCGCGCGGGCGTGGCCTGTGTGGCCAGTGAGCGGCTGGACGAGAACCTGGCCGCGTCGATGAGCGTGCTGGAAAACCTGTTCCCCAACCCGCCGCTGCACGGCGACCGGGGTTTGTCGCTGGGCCGGCGCCGGCGTGAGACGGACCGGGCCCTGGCGCTGATCCGGCAGTTTGATGTCAACCCACCGGCACCCGCGGCCGAGGTGCAGCAGCTGTCGGGCGGCAACCAGCAAAAAGTGGTGCTGGCGCGCTGGTTTGCCCTCGACAAACCGCTGGTGCTGCTGGAAGAACCCACCGCCGGCGTGGACGTGGGCGCCAAACGACAAATCTACGGCGTGCTGCGTGAGCGGGCGGCGGCCGGCAGCGCGTTGGTGGTGGTGTCCACCGATTTTGAAGAGGTGGCCACGGTCTGCACCCGGGTGCTGGTGTTGCGCAACGGCTTGATCGCGGCCGAGCTGACGGGCGCTGACATCACGGTCGAGCGGCTGCTGGCGCTGGCGGCGGGTGGCGTGGCTGGTGTGCGGGCTGACGGGCTGAGGGTGGCGGCATGAACCTGGCGCGTTCGACCCCCACCCCAGCCCTCCCCCTGCCCGGGGGAGGGGGCAATTTCTCCCTCCCCCGGGCAGGGGGAGGGCAGGGGTGGGGGTCGAACACCGCCCAATCCAAACCCGCCCTCAGCGCATGAGCAACTCCATCCAGTCCACCGCGCTGGAGCCCGACCCGTCACTGGACGGCGACGCGCCCCGCCTGGCCCAGCGCCTGCTGCGCGCCATCCCCGTTTATGGCCTGGTGCTGCTCACCGCCGGCCTGGCGCTGCTGTTCTCGGTGCTGCTGCCCGACACCTTTCCCACCTGGTTCAACCTGCGCGCCATCCTGTCGGACAAATCGGTGATCGCCTTGCTGGCGCTGGCTGCCACCATCCCGATGGTCACCGGCAAGATCGATTTGACGGTGGGCTACGGCATCGTGCTGTGGCACATCCTGGCCATCAGCCTGCAAACCCGCTACGGCCTGCCCTGGCCGGCTGCGGTGCTGGTGGTGCTGGCCTGCTCGGCAGCGGCCGGGGTGCTGAACGGCTTGTTGGTGGAGAAGGTGCAGATCGACTCTTTCATCGCCACGCTGGGCACTGGCACGGTGATCTATGCGCTGGCGATGTGGCACAGCGGCGGCCGGCAGGTGGTGGGTGAGCTGCCGGACGGCTTTCTGGCGCTGGCCGGCGGCCAATTTCTGGGCCTGCCCATCGGCGCGTTTTATGTGCTGATCGTCAGCCTGGGCCTGTGGCTGGTGACCGAGTTCACCCCGCTGGGCCGGGCGCTGTATGTGATTGGCGCCAACCCGAAGGCGGCGCAACTCAACGGCATCTCGGTGCGCCGCCATGTGATCGGCGCCTTTGTCGCCTCGGGCCTGCTGTCGGGCTTTGCCGGCGTGCTGCTGGCCAGCCGGCTGCAAATCGGCCAGGCCAGCGTGGGGCTGGAGTTTTTGCTGCCGGCCCTGGTGGGCGCGTTTCTGGGATCGACCACCATCCGGCCGGGCCGCGTGAACGTTTGGGGCACGCTGGTGGGCGTGGCCATCCTGGCCATCGGCATCTCGGGCATCCAGCAGTTTGGCGGCGCGTTTTATGTTGAGCCGCTGTTCAACGGCGTCACCTTGCTGGTGTCCATCGGCATGGCCGGCTGGGCCCAGCAGCGGCGCAACCTGTCGATCAAGCGGCGCATTGCCCAACGCCAGCTGGCGTTTGATGGAGATAGCCAGCTGGCGTTTGACGGCGCCAGCGCACCCGCACCTGACACACCGGGCCAACCGGCCGCCGCTGCAACGCCCCCTTCACCCCCGGCCGCCAGCCGCGCGGCCACCCACTGAGACGGGCGCAAAGCCCCAGGAGACGACGATGAACTTGACCCGCACCCCCCTGCACGCCGCCCTGCTGGCGCTGTGCGGCGCCGGCTTTGCCAGCCAGGCGCTGGCCGACGAGTTTCTGGACACCGCAAAAAAGAAGATCGCGGTGGCCACGATGACCAAAGAGAAGTGGGACGGCCCCAGCGCCGGCCCCAAGGCCGCCACCGCCAAGACCATCGTTTTCGTCGCCGGTGACATGAAGAACGGCGGCATCGTCGGCGTCAGCAAAGGCGTTGAAGAAGCCGGCAAGGCCATCGGCTGGACGGTGCGGGTGATCGACGGCCAGGGCTCGGTGAGCGGGCGCACCGCCGCGCTGAACCAGGCATTGGCCGTCAAACCGGCCGGCATCGTGGTGGGCGGGTTTGACACCACCGAGCAAAAAGCGGCGTTTGAGGGCGCGGCCAAATCGGGCGTGCCGCTGGTGGGCTGGCACTCGGGCGAGAAGCCCGGACCGAATGACAAAGCCGGGCTGTTTGCCAATGTCACCACCGTCACCGACGACGTGGCCGATACCGCCGCATCGTGGGCGGTGGTGGATTCCGGCGGCAAGGCCGGGGTGGTGATCTTCACCGACTCACAGTACGCCATTGCGCTGTACAAGGCCCGGGCGATGGAGGCGGTGATCAAGAAGTGTGGCGGCTGCACCGTGCTGAGCTTCGAGGACAGCCCGATCAGT
>JANMKO010000182.1:0-11698 GCA_031372085.1 Betaproteobacteria bacterium | reverse complement strand
TGTTGCCGCGCGCGCTGCTGATGTCGCCGCTGTTGAGCACGCCGCCGGCACCGCCCACCTCCACCAGCAGGCCACGCAGCGCCGGGATGGCGGGGTTCACCTCGGACGCATACAGCGCCTCGCGGGTGGGGTCTTGCAGGTACACCTTGTCGCCGGCCGCCAGCACCGTCTGGCCGCCCGGGGTGCTGATGTGGCCGGCGTTGTGCACGTCCTCGGCAAACAAAAACACCCGCCCGCCCGACGGGGTGGTGATCTGGGCGCCGGCTTGCACCGCGACAAAACCGGCGCCGACGGCCGGCGCGCCCAGGCCGTCGGCGTCCCGCGCCAAGCTGGCCTGCTGGCCGTAGAGGCCGTTCGTCAGGCCGCTGGTGTAGTCGTCGTTGGTCAGGTTCAGCGTGCTGGCGATCAGGCCGCGCACGTCAACCCGGGCGGTGGCGCCGAACAGGATGCCGTTGCCGTTGAGCAGGTACAGCGTGCCGTTGGACGTCAGCCGGCCGAAGATCGTGCTGGGCGCCGCACCCCGGTCCACCCGGTTCAGCGCGCTGCTGTTGGCGTCGGGCAGATTGAAGCGCACCTGGCTGTCGGCGCCGATGTTGAAGCTTTGCCACTGGTAGACGGCGCGCGCCGAGGTCTGGTCGATCACCAGATCGCGCCCGCCCTGGGCATTGGCCACCGGCTGCGGCAGGGCGTCCGCCCGGGTCGTGCCCTGCGGCCGCCAGCCGGGCAGCGTGGCGCGCGGCACTGGCACCGCGTCGCGCGCCGGGGTGGCGGGGAGGGGGGCGGGCAGCGCGGCGGGCAGCGCCGCAGGCAAGGTGTTGGGCAGCGCCGCGCGCTGGGCCAGCCCTTGCAGCGGCCACAGCGCGGCCAGCGCCATCATCAGCGGCGTGAGCGCGGGCAGCAGGGCCTGGCGGCGCGCCGGTGCGTGCAAGCCCGGCTCAGTCATGGGCGGCGCGCTCAAAACTGCACCCCCAGCCGCGCATGCAGGCGCGGCTCGCGGCGCGGGGTGCTGGCGGTGGCTTTCAACGGCCAGGCCAGGTCGATATCGGCGCTCAGCATCGGCCCGCCGCGCAGCCGCAGGCCCAGGCCGCTGCCGGCCAAGGTCACCCGGCCAGCCTGGCCGGGCAGCGGGTCTAGCGTGCGGGCTTGTGCGGCCTCGGCAAACAGCGTCAAGGCCAGCTCGGTGAGCGCCCCGCCGGGCCCCGCCCAGCCGTCGGGCAGGGCGTTGCCAGCGTCAGCCGCCAGGTTGGCGGTGCGCCATTCCACGGCGCCCAGCAGCGCCAGATCACCCGCTGCCTCGGCCTCGTAGTAGCCGCGCACCGACTCGGCACCGCCCAGCGTGAACTGCTCACCACTGACCAGCGGCTGCAGCGCCACCTGCCAGGCGGTGCGCAGGCTCAATTGCCCGCCGGCCAGCGGGCGGCTGTGCCGCAGGTCACCGCGCAGCGTGGCAAAGCCGCCATCGGCGCCGTCGCGGTTGCAGGCAAACTGGTCTTGCCGGCCGTCGGCGGTGGTGCCCGGGCAATCGATGCGCCGGGCCAGCAGGCCGCGCAGGCCCAGCGCCACGCTGCTGGTCAGCGACGTGCTCACGCCGGCATCGTCAGACCACAGCGCGTTGTGGCTGGCTTGCAGCGGCAGGTAGCGCAAAGGGGTGGAGACGGCGCTGCTGCCGTTGACCACGCGCTGCTTCAGATCGCGGTACTCCAGCCCGAAGCTGACGGTGTGCACACCGTGCGGGCCAAAAAACGGCCGCGCCCAGCGCAGGCCGAGCGTGAAGCCCTGGCCCAGCACCGTGGCGCCCAGTGGCTGCACCCGGCTGTCGGACGCCACCAGCGTGCCCACCCAGCTGGCCTGGTCGGCCAACGGCGATGTCCAGTTGGCCACCAGCACCTGTGACTCTTTGGCACGCTCGGGCGCGGTGATGGCCGTCAGCGACAGCGACTGGTCGCGTTGCAACAGGTTGTCGTAGCGCAGGTTGCCCACCAGTCGCAGCGCGGTGGTGTTGGCGCTGTGCTTGTTGTTCAGCTCCAGGCTGCCGGCCAGCGGCAGCCGGTCTTTGACCTTCAGCTCCACCTCCACCGTGCCGGGCTCACGGCCGGGCCGCAGCACCGGCTGCACCTGGCGGTCGGGCGTGCGGTTCAGGTCGGCCAGCTGGCTTTGCAGGGTGTTGAAGTTGGGCACCGCGCCGGCTTGCAGCTCGGCCGTGGTGTGGCGGATGAAGCCTTGCGAGAAGTAGCGTGAGCCGGTCACCCGCACCTGCTCGATGCGGCCTTCGGTGACGGCCAGCACGACCAGGCCGTCGGTCACGCGCTGCTCGGGCAGATCGACAAACACCGTCAGGTAGCCGGCGTCCTGGTAAGCGCGCTCCAAGGCCGCACGCGCGGCTTCGACATCGGCCAGCGTGCGCTGCTCGCCCATGAAGGGCAGCAGCACGGCTTCGACTTTGCGGCCACTGAGCACGGTGTTGCCTTGCACCTCGAACTCCAGCACATCGAAGCGGGCGGGTGCGGGTGCGGGTGCCGTTGCTGGCGCCGATGGCAGCGTGGCAGACGGTTGCGCCATGGCCGCCGAGGCCATCAAGAGCGCCAGGCCCGTGACCTGCAAGACGGACAAAAACAACATCGAATGAGTGTGGCCGCTGGGCATGATGTGGGCATGACCGGCCATGGTCTGATCGGACCATGGCGGCACGCGCAGGGGCTGAAGTCGATCAGCGGGCGCGGGCCGTATCGGCCGCCCACGCAACACGCCGGCCGGCCCACAGCAGGCCGCCGCCGGCCAGCAGCAGCAAGGCCGAGCCGGGCTCGGGCACGGGGCTCAGCAGCGCGGGCAGGCCGGCATCGCCCAGCGCACCGCCGCCACCGGCGGCGCCCAGCGCCGTCACCCAGCCGGCGCTGGTTTCCGTTGCGGCAGCGGCGGCGGCACCGGCCAGGCGGTCAACCCAGGCACCGCCGGTGATCTCGGTGCGGCCGATGCTGGCCGCAAACTCACGCTGCTGCGCGGTGGGCGCGACAAAGTTGTAGACCCGCGGCGCCAGCGTGTAGCTGAGCAGGTACTGGCCGGCGTAGGGCGAGCTGGTGTCACTGGCCGGCACGACGGTAAAGCCCCAATAGCCGTCATGGCCGCTGCCGGCGTTGCTGCCGTCGCCGTTGTCGAATTCATCGACCCGCACTTTGTCGCTGCCCGTGGCGCCCGAGCGGGTGAGGTAGTAGAACCAGGACGACTGGCCCACGGCATTGGCCGTGCTGAACGGGCCGCCCTTGAAATTGGTGGTCAGCAACTTGCCGTAGTAGCCGTTCGAGAAAGTCGGGTCCGAGAACGACACATAGCTGCTGCCGTTGCGCTCAATGTCGATCTGCGTGGTGGTGTGGGTCGATTGGCCAGTGGCCGCAAAGGCCACGGCGTTGTTGATGTCGAAAAACAAACCGATGGCGGGCACGCCGATGTTGTTGGTCATGTTGAGGTTGGACCAGTCGGCCAGCTTGGCTTCATCACCTTGCTTGACCGTGGTGAACAACCGCTGCGAGCCGGCGTTGTTGTTGCCGGTGCTGTCCACCGCCAGCACCGACCAGCGCAGGTTGGCGGGGCTGACCAGGCCCAGGAAGGTGGTGAACAAGCTGTCGCTGATGGGCCTGAAAAACTGGGTGCCGCCGTCGGGCTGGCCGGTCTTGAAAAAATCGTCCATCCGGATGCCGATGTCGTAGACATAGGACAGCTGGGCGATGTCGTCAACGATGTTGAGAAACAACTCGCCATTGCCGGTGGCGCCGGACGCGATCGACGCCTGGCCCGGCGGGGTGCTGGCCAGCAGGGCCGCAGCCAGCAGGGTGGGACATAGTTTTTTCATCGAGAAGGGCTCCTGCTGAAACGGGCACCGGCCCTTGGGGGCATGGGCTGAAACGGGCACCGGCCCATGCAGACATGGGCCGGTCGGGCCCCACCCGCCTGCGCGGGCCGGGCGGTTCAGCGCCGCGTCACGCTGCCATCACTTGGCAAAGGTGGCCGGCGTGCAGCTATTGCCACCGCGCGACACCCGCGAGCCGAACTTGATTTCGTCGGCCGTGCCGGTGCCGTAAGCGCCGGCATAGGTGTCCGGCGTGGCGGCCACGCCGTTTTGAGTGGCACTTGACAGCTTGGCCAGCGATGACGACAGCTTGGCGCGGGCGGCAAACTGGGTCAGGAAGGTCTTGGCATCGGCGCCGAAGGTGGGGAACAGCGTGGGCAGCGCGGCAAAGTGGGCCTTGTTCCACTGCATCGTGGACTCAAAGAAGTAGTCGTACTGGCCGGCCTTGGTGTTGTCCCGGCTGGGTGACACACCATCGAGCTTGACGTGGCGCCAATTGCCCAGCGGGTTGGTGGCGGTGACCACCGTGTTGGGCACGTTCTCCTTGGACACATGGCCGATGGCAAATGCGCCGTTGGTTTCAGCCGCGTTCAGGCAGCTGATGACGTTGCCGGTGCTCGACCCTTCGTAGACGAAGGCGCTGCCGGTGGCCACGACGTTGGCCAGGCTCTGGTTGTCCGGGCCCACGTCGGAGTAGGTTTTGTCGGCCAGCGCCAGCGGGCTGCTGCCGCACGGGAATTGCAGGAAGAACGCATTCGCCGAGGCTTGCGTGCCCGAGCCGTCCACCCGGCGGCAGAGGTTGACTTGACTGTCCTTGAGCGCGTTTGTGCTGCTGACCAGCGGCTGCCAGCCCAGGCCGGCGGACGGGCTGGTCAAAGCGCCCGAGAAATACGAGCCGGCCGCCGTGCGTGACAGCGATGGCTCGGCGCCGCCGTCACCCACCGGCAGGATGCCCTGCGCGGTCTGCATCGCATCGCGCAGCGATTTGTTGACGGCCACGGCAAAAATGGTCTGGAACAGCGGCCGCACGTCGAGCTCGGTGATCTGGCTCTCGCTCAAGCCCTGTGGCGGGTAGCTGGGGTCGTCCTTGGGCACGTTGGCGCCGATGAACAGGCCGGGCTCGACGTCGGACACACCGGCCATCGGCACTTGCTGCTGGTCACCGGTGCAGGTGTAGTTGGGCACGCTGGCAGCGCGGGCACCACAGCTGCCCAGGTTCAGGAAGCCGCGCGCGGTGCGCAGGTACACCGGGAACACGCCCTGGCCCGAGCCGCCGATGTCGCTCTTGAAGAATGCGACGTTCTTGTTCGGCAGGATGGGCGAGGCAGCGGCCATCGTGCAGGTGTAGACGCGGTGCGCGTCGCCCGCCGCCGCAAACGGGAAGCCGCTGAACGTGCCGGCGCTGCTGAAATACACATCCAGCGTGCCGGCCACGCAGTTTTCAGTGAACAGGCCACCGATGATGTTGCGCATCGCCGAGGCACCTGACACATACACCTTGACGGTGCTGGCAGCGTTGGACGTGGCCGGGTCAAGGGCATGGGCCTGGCCGCAGGCCACGGCGATGGCCGCAACGGCCAATGAACGGATTTTCATGTCAACTCCAATCGAATTTCACAAATGAACTGAGTCAATCGGGCATGAGGCGTCCCTGCCAAGCCGCTGGCGGCTGGGTCGAGACGGGCATGACCGGGGGCGGATGGCCTTGGCAGCGGGCGCTCCGCACTGGCGCGCCCCCGCAGGCCGGCAAAATCAGTCTTGGCGGCGGCGCCGGGCGAGCAGGCCCAACGCACCCAGGCCAGCCAGCATCAGCGCGTAGGTCTCGGGCTCGGGCACGGCGGCGGTCAGCGTGGTGCCGTCGAAGTTGATGGACAGCTGCGAGGCGCCGCTGTTGAAAGGATCGACCAGCACCGTGTTGCTGCCAATGCCGCCAGACCGGGTGAGGTAGAAGAACGACGACGCCGTGCCCACGGCGTTGGTGGCCACAAACGGTGCATTGGTGTTGAAGCTGGGCGTCAGGCCGCCGGTGCGGCCATAAAAGGCCCGCGGGCTGATGGCATCGGACTTCAGGCTGTAGCTGCTGCCGTGGCGGGTGAACTCGCTGAAGGTGGTCGGTGAGTGGGTGGATTGGCCGGTGGCCGCAAACAGCGTGTCGTTGACCGCATCAAAAAAGGTATTGCCCTGCGACAACGCCAATGTCAGCGCGGCGTTCTTCATCGTCTCGACCCTCGGCATGTCAGCGACCTGAACGGTGGTGAACAGACGCTGTGAGTTGGGGGTGTTGGGGCCGGTGCTGTCGAAGCCGATGAACGACCATTTCAGGTTGGCAACATTGCTGACCTTGCTCAAAAAAGTCTGGTACAGCGGATCGGCGGCGATGTTGATCGACAGGTTGGCCGAGGCGAGCTGGCCGCTGATGAAAAAATCATTCACGCGAATGCCGGTGTCGAAGACGTAGGACGCGTTGTCCAGCTCGACCACGTTGAGGAACAGCTCACCGTTGCCGGTGCTGCCGCCAGCCAGTGAGGCAAACGCCGGCGCGGCCAGCAAGGCGGCCAGGCTGGCGACCAGGGTTTTGAGTTTCAGGGATTTCATGGGGGTCATGGGATGAGGCTCCGTTGGTTTTGAAACAGGTCTGCCCGGCCAAGGGCCGGCGGCTGGCGCGGGGAGGTGCTGTCGCAGGGCCATCGATGTCTGCGGTCGATGGGCTGCGGCGGCGCTGGCCCGCGTGGGGCCAAGCCCCGGTGCACAAAGAACAAGGCGATCAACCGCCCAGCAGATCGATGATGGCCAGCGTCTGTGAAATATTGACGGGCCGACCGGCGCACGTTGATGGGCCTATCGGCCTATGGCATGGGCCGTTGGGCTCATGCGCCGCGCGGGCTTCTAGGTGTTGGCCCGTGGGCGGGTGCTGCCACCAGCCGGTCGGCCGGGTCGATCAGGTCTTGTGCCAGCGCCTGCGCCACCGCTTGCGCCCGGTTGCCGGCGCCCAGTTTGCGCAGGATTTTCTGGATGTGGTTTTTCACTGTCAGCGGGCTGATGCCTAGCACCTCGCCGATCTGCTGGTTGCTTTTGCCCTCACGCACCCAGCGCAGGATCTGCCGCTCCCGCTCGGTCACCGTGCCCCGGGCTGGCGCCAGCGGTGCGGCGCTGGGCGGTGTTGGCGCGGCCGGCTGCGGCAGGTGGCGCTTGAGCGCGTGCTCGGTGGCCGTCACCCGTTGCCAGGTGCTGTGCAGATGGGGCAGCACCAGATCGAGGCAGGCGCTGCGCTGGGCCATCTGCTGCGGCCCACCACTGCCGCCGAAGATGAAAAAGCTCTCGATCTCGGTCGGCCGCTGCGGCCGGGCCACGCCGTGCAGCAGCAGGCGCGAATTGCCCAACCCGCCGAGCCCGCCGAGCTCGCCCAACCCGCCGAGCCCGCCGAGCCCGCCCAAACCGCCTGACCCGCCGAGCCCCGCCCAGCCCGCCCGGCCCGTCCAGCAGCGGCTGGGCGGCCAGGCCGGCGGCGCCGTCGAGCCGGGCCAGGTCGATGGCGCGTGGCTGGCCGCCTCCGTCCACCCAGTGGGCCACCAGCGCGGCCAACAGCGCGCCGTCGGCATCGGTCAGGTCTTGCAGCAGCGCGGGGCTCAGCACGATGTTGTGGAAGGCATCAAACACCACCGCGCGGCGCTGGCGCAGGTAGGCGCCGCAGACCATCAACTGGTGTGGCACCAACGCCTGTAGCTGGCTTTGGGTCCAGACAAAAAACTGGTAGCGGCGGCGCACGGCGGCGGCGGCTTCAAGAAAGCGCAGCATGGCTTGCGCCTGCTCACTGCTGAGCAGCGATGAATCGCTGTGCGCCGGGGGGGCGGGCTGGGCCGCTGGCGCGGTGGCCGGGGGGTTTTGTGGGGCGTTCATGGCACGGCGGTGGGGGTGGCAGGCGCGGCGGCGGCAGTGCTGCTGGCACTGTCGATCTGGAAGCGCCAGTCCCCCACGGTGGGGGCCCTGCGTTGGCTGATCACGGCCACCGGCAGCCGGTGGCTGCGCAGCGCCACCTGGGTCGACCGGCTGTGCAGGCCGACGATGGCGCCGCTGCTGTCGTGCAGCAGCAGCCAGTCGGCCTGGCCGGTGAAGGGGTCGGTGAACAGGCGCCGCAGGTGGTGGCGCGGCACGGGCCCGCGCCGGTCGTCCAGCAGCTCGTCCAGCGTGCCGGGCCCGGCCGGCTGGCCGGCGCCAGTGGCCGCCTGGTAGCGGCGCAGCGCGTCGCTGATCTGCTGGCCACGAAACAGCAGCTCCAGCTCACGGTCGCGCTGCGCGGCCAGCTGCCACTGCGTGCCCAGCTGGGCCAGCGCGGCACCGGCCAGGGCCAGCAAAAAAAGCAGCAGCAGGTAGGTGGCGCCTCGACGGGGGGGTCTACCAATCGGCATACAGCCCCCCGTCGCGCGCCCGGCCGGCGGCGCCGCTGCGCACATCCCAGACCTTGCCGGCCACCGCGCTGTCAGGGGCCGGCGCCAGCAGCACCCAGCTCTGGCGGTCGCCGGTGATCGGGTCTTCGGGCAGCTGGCGCAGGTAGCGCCGGTCGATCAGCTCGGCCATCGAGTCGGGGTAACGGCCGGTGTCGGCGGCAAACTGGTCGATGGCCTGGCGCATCGATTGCAAGGAGCTGCGCAAGGTGGCCTCTTTGGCCCGGTCGATGCTGTGCAGGTAGCGCGGCGCGGCAATCGACACCAGCAGCGCGACGATGGCCATCACGACGATCAGCTCGATCAGCGTGAAGCCGCGTGGCGGGGCGCGCACAGCGCGCTGCGGTCGCTGCGGGCGGTGTGGGCAATGCTGGCGCTGCTGGCGGTGCAGCGGTGCAGGGGTGGGCAACATCGGGCGCACCTCACCAATCGTGGTAGACGCTGCCGTCCAGCGCCCTGGTTTCAGCGCGAGAGAAGACGTCGAAAACATCCGCACCGGCGGCCGGCGCCGACGGCGGGCTGGTGCTGGCGCGCTGGCCCCAACTGGCGGCGGCGCTGCCGTCGGGGCCGGCGGCGCTGTCGGTGGTGGCAAACGGGTCGCGTGGCAGTTTGCGCAGCAGGTACAGCCGGGCCCGGTCGTCGCGTGGCCGGCCTTGCTCGTCAAGCAGCGGCACGCCCTGCACCAGCACGTCCAGCGACGCCGGCCACGGCGTGCCGTCGGGCCCGCGCGCGATGCGGCCGGCCTCTACCGCCAGGCGGTGCGCGTCGAGCGCGCTGCGCAGGCTGCGCAAGCCTTCGCGCAGCGCCTGCTCTTTGACGCGGCGCAGCGCCATCTCGTGCAGCGGCGCGGCGGCCATGGCCAGGATGCCGACGATGGCCAGCACCACCACCATCTCGATCAGCGTGAAGCCGCCGTGGCGGCGCGGTGTGGCGGCGGGGCCGTGGCTCATGGGCGGGCCTCGGTGGCGGGGGTGACCGGTTCGGCGGTGGCCGTGCCGGCAGCCGCATCGGCCGCGCCGAGCGCCGGCACGCGGATGCTGGCCTCACCGTCCAGCCGCACCTCGGCGGCCTGGCCGCTGGCGTCACTGCCGGCCAGGCCCTGCACGGCAACAGTCAGCGTCTGGCCGGCGGCGGCTGCCGGCAATACCCGCAGCACCACCACCGCGTCACCGCGTGGTGCCAGTTGTAAGGCGGCGCGGCCGGGCCCCGGCGCGGCGCCGGCCGGGCTGGCCGGCCCGGCGGATGCGGCCTGCAGCGATTGGCCGTCAAACGCCAGCTCACCGCTGATGCGCAGGCCACTGCGGTTGGCCAGCGTGACGGCCACCGTGCCGCCCACGGCGGCCTCACCGGTGGCCGCCAGCAGCACGCTGGCCAGGCTGGCCGGCGTGGCCGGTGCGGCCCCGTCCGGTGCGGCCCCGTCCGGCGCGGCGGCGCTGTCGGCCGCGCCGCTGTCGTTGTCGCCCGCCCATGGCCGGGGGCTGGCGCGCCCGCCCGCCGCCAGCGCCACACCGGCGCGTGCGGCATTGCGCAGGCGCAGCGGCGCGGCGCCGGGCTGGCTGTCGGTGCCCGACAGCAACGTGGCGGCGGCGCGGCTGGGCGGGTCAAGCCGGCGCACGATGCGCGGCGTGATCAGCATCACGATCTCGGTCTTGTTGCGGGTGTCGCTCTGCACGCCAAACAGCTTGCCCAGCAATGGCAGGGTGGACAGGCGCGGCACGCCCACCGCACGCTGGCGGTCTTCGTCGTTGATCAGCCCGGCCAGCACCTGCGTCTGCCCGTCGCGCAGGCGCAGCGAGGTGGTCGTCAAGCGCGTGCCCACCTGGTAGGCCAGTGAGCCGCCGGGGCCGCTGCGCTCACGCAGCAGGTTGCTGACTTCAAGCGCCACCTTGATCGTCACATCACCGTCCAGCTGCACGGTGGGCTCAACATCGAGCTTGAGCCCCACATCGAGGTAGGTGACGGTGGTGGACACGCCCACATTGATGGCCGATGTGGTGGTGAAGACCGGCAGCTTCTCGCCGATCTGCACCCGGGCCTTCTCGCGGTTGCGCGCCCGGATGGTGGGGTTGGCCAGCAGGTTGGTGGCGCCGGCATCGCCGCGCAAGGTGGCCAGCAGCGCCGGGTTGGCCACGCTGGCGCGAAAGTTGGCCCGCTCACCCAGCGACACCTGGCCGGCCACGCCGGGCAGGCCGTACTGCACCGTGTCGGGCCAGCCCAGGCCCAGCTCGTCGAGCCGGTTGCTGGCCACCTCCATCACCTCCACCGCCATCATCACCTCGGGCTCGGCCAGGTCGAGCGTGGCGATCAACTGCTCAACCTGGCGCACCACGTCGGCGGTGTCGCGCACCACCAGCGCATTCAGCCGCTCGTCGGCATACAGGTCGCGCGTCTTGGTCATCGTGCGCACCAGGCCGAGCAACTGCCGGGCGTCGGCATTGACGAGGTACAGGCTGCGGGTGACCAGCTCCTGGTGCTCGCGCTGCTTGGCGGCGGTGTTGGGATAGACCAGCACGGTGTTGTCGTTGAGCAGCTTGCGGTCGAGTTGCTGGGTGGCCAGGATCACCCGCATCGCTTCGTCCAGCGTGACATTGCGCAGAAAGACGGTGACGCGGGCATCGCCCCGCACGTCCTTGTCGAAGACGAAGTTGACGCCGCTGCTGCGCGCCAGGGCCTCGAACACCTGGCGCAGCGGCGCGTCTCGAAACTCCAGGCCCACCGGTTTTTGGTAGGCCGCAGCCAGTGCCGGGGGCAACGGCGGCGCTGGGGTGGGTGCGGGCAGGGCGGCAGCGGCTTGTTGTGTGGCGTGTTGTGCAGCTTGCTGCGCGGCCTCTTGCTGCTGGGCTTGGCGGGCTTGCCGCAACTGCCCGTCGATGGCGCCCAGCCGGGGCTGCTGTGCG
This sequence comes from Betaproteobacteria bacterium, assembly GCA_031372085.1. Classification (GTDB taxonomy): domain Bacteria; phylum Pseudomonadota; class Gammaproteobacteria; order Burkholderiales; family Burkholderiaceae_C; genus Pseudaquabacterium. The sequence goes on along the minus strand of JANMKO010000182.1, from coordinate 518 downwards.
TCGAGTGCCCGCACCCGCTCGACCAGCCGCTCGGCCTCGTCAAGCCGGCCCGACGCCAGCGCCAGATCGGCCCGCGCCAGCGCCTGCACGCCCACCCGGTCACGCTGGCGGCTGTGCGCGGTGCGCAGCGCGGCGTCGTCGGGTTGCTGGCGCAGGGCGTCGTCCAGCCGGGCGTAGGCGGCCTCGTAGCGGCCGCTGCGCGACAGCTGGTCGGCTTCGTCGATCACCGGCAGTGCGCAGCCGGCCAGTAGCAGCAGGGCTGTGGCAGCCAGGCGCAGGCGAGCGGGCCGGTACATCGGCGGGTGCGGGGCGGGGGCGGGCGTCGCGCGGTGCGTCGGGCAGGGCCGGGGGCGGGGCATGGGAGGGCGGGTGACGAGGGGGAGGACGATGGGGAGGATGGCGGGGAGGGTGGCAGGGAGGATGGCGGGGAGGATGGCGGCTCACGGCGCCGCTGCCGGTGCGCCGCTGCGCAGCAGCAGCACCTCGCCGCTGGCCAGCACGGTGGCGCGCAGCGTGCC
>JANMKO010000173.1:0-11181 GCA_031372085.1 Betaproteobacteria bacterium | reverse complement strand
CGGTTTTCATCGCCGCTGGGCGTGTACGACTTTCAAAAGCGCAGCAGCCTGATCGAGGTGAGTGAGGCCGGCGCCCAGGTGCTGGGCCCGATTGCCGCTGAGCTGGCCCACGGTGAGGGCTTGATGGCCCACGCCCGGGCCGCGTTGATGCGGCTCAAGCCCGGTTGAGGCGCCGCCGGGCCACGCCGTGCCCGCCAGGCCGCCGGGCCCGCGCGCGGCCCACAGGAGGGGTGTGATGAGTGTGTCCAGCGTTTTTGCCAATGTGGTGGCCCTGGTGGGCGACGCGGCCATCGTGTGGCGGCGGCTGCAAGGCGCTGTGCCGCCGCCCGCCGTGGGTGCTGCGCCCACCATCCCGCCCGCCCGGCCGCAGGGCAGCCTGCCCACGCTCAAAATGCCCACCGCCCAGGGCTGGGCAGCGGGGCAGACACCGCAGGCGGCGCCCGGTTTGCAGGTCAATGCGTTTGCCACCGGGCTGAAGCACCCGCGCTGGCTGCACGTGCTGCCCAACGGCGATGTCACCGTGGCCGAGGCCTTGTTCAACCCCGGGCCCGTCACCACGCTGTTTGGCCATGCGATGGTCAGCACGATGCGGCGCGCTGCCGCCGTGGGCGACAGCCCCAACCGCATCACCCTGCTGCGCGATGCCGATGGCGACGGCGTGGCCGAAGTGCGCCATGCCCTGCTTGAAGGTCTGCGGCAACCCTTCGGCATGGCGCTGCTGGGCGAGACGTTTTATGTCGGCAACACCGATGGGCTGGTGGCTTTTCCGTACCGCCCTGGCAGCACCCGCATCACGGCGCCGGGGCGCCAGATCACCGCCTTCAAGCCCGGTGGCCACTGGACGCGCAGCCTGCTGGCCAGCCCGGACGGGCGCCAGCTGTACGTGGGCGTGGGCTCGCTCAGCAACATCGGTGAGGGTGGGCTGGCGGTTGAGCAAGGCCGGGCCTGCATCTACCAGGTGGATCTGGCCAGCGGCCAAAGCCGCGCTTTTGCCTCGGGCCTGCGCAACCCGGTGGGCATGGCCTGGGAGCCGCACACCGGCAGCCTGTGGACGGTGGTGAATGAGCGTGACGGCCTGGGCGATGAAACCCCGCCCGATTACCTGACCACCGTGCGTGACGGCGGCTTCTACGGCTGGCCGTACAGCTACTGGGGGCAGACGGTGGACGACCGGGTGCCACAAGACGCGGCGGCCGTGGCCCGCGCCACCGTGCCGGACTACGCACTGGGCGGCCACACCGCCTCACTCGGCCTGTGTTGGTTGCCGGCCGGCACCTTGCCGGGCTTTGGCGAAGGCATGGTGATCGGCCAGCACGGCTCTTGGAACCGCAGCAAGCTCAGCGGCTACCGGGTGGTGTTGGTGCCGTTTGCAGACGGCCGCCCGGCCGGGCCACCGCGCGACATCCTGAGCGGCTTTTTGGCGCCCGATGAGCGGGTGTCGTACGGCCGGCCGGTGGGCGTGGCGCTGGCGGCTGACGGGGCCTTGCTGGTGGCCGATGACGTGGGGGATGTGATTTGGCGGGTGACGGGGGCGGGGTCGGGTAGCAGGCCAGACGCAGACGGGGCGCGCCCATGACGCGGCCGGCCAATGGTTCTGCACCTGTCGCGTTTGCAGCGAGCGGCCCTGCGGTTGCTTTGGGCCGCCGGCCGATGTCAGTTCGGCGGCGCGACAGCCGTCAGGTAGCGCAGCCAGCCCTGGCGGATGCCGCCATCGGCGCAGACCAGTGTGTAGTCCATGGCCATGCTCGCCGTTGCGCCGAATGCGTCAATGGCGTAGTCAGCCACCGTCACCCTGCCGCCGGTCGCGTCGCAGACAGTGCTTGAGAAGTCCTCCGGAATCTGTATGGCGACGGTGTCGGTGGCGCCGACAAAGCGCGCGATCTCCCAAACCAACCCGGTGCCCCAGGCCAGCGATGCAGGTGGACGCAGGAAGACGCGCGGGCCTTGCCCAAAAAACAGGATGTCCAACAGGCCGTCGCTGTGCACCTTGGCCAGGTAACTGGTGCCGCCCTGCGCGGCAAGCTGGCCGATGGCGAGCCGGTAGGGCAGCGCGGCGCTGGTGCGGAAGGCGAACACCGCCGCTTGCTGCCCGTCGGGCACCACCTGCAACTCGGCGCGGGCGCGGTCCTTGTCGCCGTTGCTGGCGGTCACCTCCACCTCAAACACCGCTGTTCCGGGCGCCTGGCCGCTGGGCGTGGCCGGTGGGCTCAGCGTGGCGGTCAGCGTATCGGCCCCGGCGATCTGCACCGTCGGGCCTGACACCTGGCGCCAGCGCACCGACCGCACACTGAGGCCCGCTGCGGTCTTGGCGGTGGCCAGCAGCGTTGCGGTGGCGCCGTTGCCGTACAGCAGCGGTACGCCAGCGATGCTGAGCGGGCTGGTGACGCTGGTGCTCACGTCGAGCGTCAGCGCTGCGGTGTACTGGGATGGCAGCGACACGTCGCCGCTGCCATCGGCGGCGGAGACGGTCGGGTCGTGCGCGTTCTCAAAGGTCAAGTAGTAGGCCACGCCCGGTTCAAGCTGCGTAGATGGCGTCATCGTCAGCAGCGCGCCGGCCACCGTCACTGTGACGGGGATCGTAGGCACGTTGAGGGTCGAGGAGGTGTTGACACGCAACGTCGCCTGCGTCGGCGTGCTGGCCGCCAACGGCCGCGACAGTTGCCAGACCAGTGGCGCAGAAGGCGCCAGCGCCTGCGCTGTGGTCGGCCCGGTCAGCACGCGAAACGGTCGGACTAGCGCCGACTCGATCAGGTAGCCCTTGGTCTGCGGGTCATCCGGCACGATGCCGGTGCCAGACCACAGATAGCCGTCTGCCGCGCTCATCGCTTCGATGTTGCCGAGGACGGCGCCGTCCAGCCGAAACTCCAGCGTCCTGAAATTGGCGCCCATCGCGCGCAATTGCACCTGTCGTGTGTCGGCGCCGGTCACCGTCACGGTGCCAGCACTCGGATAGGTATCGAATGCGGCGTCGAACGGCGTCTCGGTGGCGACAATGATCGCCCCCTTGAGCAGATCGCTGGCCACGCGCAAGGCCAGTGAAGCGGTGGCCCGCGCCGTGTCACGCCGCACCTGCTTGCTCGTGTCCAGGGCGGTTATCACCTCGTGCACTTTGGTGCCGCTGTTTTCGAAGTCTGCGGTGTACGGCGTGGCCGCCGAGTAAACCCTCAGACCCAAGGCCAGCGGCGCCACTTGCGACTCGAAGCGCAGCGTGCCGCCCAGCCGCACCCCCTGGCCGCTGCCGACGCTGATGCCAAAGGTGTCGCCGAGCACGATCTGTCCGGCCCAGCGCCCGGTGGCGGTGGCCGGCGTTGAGAGCACCAGACTCAGGCTGCCGCTGAAGTTGTCGTTCAGGGCCCGGACGTAGCAGTGGGTCAGTGTCACCTCGATGCGGTCGCCGGGGCCGGGCAGGCCGTCGCCGTTGGCGTCGACCAGCGCCACGCGCCGACTGGAGCCGGCGTCGCCGCAGGCACCGGCGATCAGCGGCGTGCCTGTGGTCTGCAATTCATCAAGCCAGTCGATGGCCGCCTGGCCCAGCACAAGCGCCGACTCGCCGTAGCCGGTGGCCACCTGTGCCACGACGCTGGCGTTGGACGCAGACAGCACCAGTGGCTGGTCACGAAGCTCGACCGCAGCCGCTGGTGCGCTGCTGTTGTCGCCACCGCCACCGCCACACGCGGTCAGCAGCAGCGGAAAAACCACTGCCACCGTCCACCATGCACTACCGCGCCTTCTCGACATGATCGTCACTCCCGTGCTGTCGGCCCAGGCTGTCCAGGGCAGTGCGCGATGGTCGCATGGCCCGCGCAGCCGGGCGCATCGTTTTTATGCCGTCACATGCTCACGGCATGGCGCCCCGGTGCCAACAGGTTTGGGTGGTGCAAAGGGGATGGCAGGCCCACCGCAGCCAGCCAGCAAACACCGCAAGCGGCTCTCACACGGCGCATTGCCAATCCAGAACCGGCGCTGTGCACGCACCGCAACAGGGGGGGGCTAACGGTGCCCCACCCCCACCGCCGGCTCAAACTTGCCCCGGTGCGTGACAAAAAAGCTTTTCACGTTGCGCACATTGGCATCCTGCGTAAACAGCCGCTGCACCAGCGCGTGGTAGCCGGCCATCTCAGTCACCCACAGCACCAGCACAAAATCGGGCCCGGGCGAGACGCGGTAGCACTGCTGCACGGCGGCGTCGGCCACCGCGTGGGCCTCAAATGCGGCCAGATGCTCAGCGCCCTGGCGGTCGAGTGTCAGCTCTACCACCGCGCTCAGACCGCCCACCAAGGCGGGCGAGACGATGGCCACCTGGCGCTCGATGATGCCGGCGTCCACCAGCCGCCGCACCCGGCGCAGCGCCGTGGCGGGTGAGACATGGGCCGCTTCGGCCAGCGCCTGGTTGGCGCGCGAGGCATCGGCTTGCAGCAAGGCCAGCAAGCGCAGATCAATCTCGTCCAGCGGTTCTGGAGTGGCCATACTCTTCAAATATCAAAGAAATTTGAAATTATCTTGCAACGCTCAACGATGAAGACGACAGATTTCTCATACGGTCAGATTTTGCACGCTTATTTCACTGCGGTCTGGCTACGATCCACACCCTCATTGCAGCAAAGAAGGCAACAACCATGTGTGGCATCGTCGCAGCGGTCAGCAGCCGCAACATCGTCCCGGTTCTGGTCGAGGGCCTGAAACGGCTGGAATACCGGGGTTACGACTCTTGCGGCGTGGCCGTGCACCAGGGCGGTGAGTTGCGCCGCACCCGCAGCACCAGCCGGGTGGCTGAGCTGGGCGTGCAGATCACCCAAGACGGGGTGCAAAGCGGCACCGGCATCGCCCACACCCGCTGGGCCACCCACGGCGTGCCGGCAATGCACAACGCGCACCCGCATTTTTCGGGCAATCGCATTGCGTTGGTGCACAACGGCATCATTGAAAACCATGACGAATTGCGCGCCCGGCTGCAATCCAGGGGCTATGTGTTCGAGAGCCAGACCGACACCGAGGTGATCGCCCATCTGGTGCACCAGTTGTACGACGGTGATTTGTTTGACGCCGTGCAGCGCGCCACGCTGCATTTGAAGGGCGCTTACGCCATCGCGGTGTTTTGCCGCGATGAGCCGCACCGGGTGGTGGGCGCGCGCGAGGGCTCACCACTCGTGCTGGGCGTGGGCAGTTTTGACGGCCAGGGCGAGACTTTTTTGGCCTCGGACGCGATGGCGCTGGCCGGTGTCACCGACCAGATCGTCTACCTCGAAGAAGGCGATGTGGTGGATCTGCAGCTGGGCAAGCACTGGATCAGCGCGCGCCAGCCCGACGGCCAGTATGAGCGGGTGCAGCGTGAGGTGCGCACGGTGCATGCCCACACCGGCGCGGCCGAGCTGGGGCCCTACCAGCACTACATGCAGAAAGAAATTTTTGAGCAGCCGCGCGCCATCAGCGACACGCTGGAGGGCGTGGGCGCGATCAGCCCCGAGCTGTTTGGCGACGGCGCTCATGCCGTGTTCAAACAGATTGACCGGGTGCTGATCCTGGCTTGTGGCACCAGCTATTACGCCGGCAGCACCGCCAAATACTGGCTCGAATCGATGGCCGGCATCCCGTGCAACGTGGAGATTGCCAGTGAGTACCGCTACCGCGACAGCGTGCCCGACGCGCGCACGCTGGTGGTGACGATCAGCCAGAGCGGCGAGACGGCTGACACGCTGGCCGCCCTGAAGCACGCCCGCAGCCTGGGCATGCCGCACACCTTGACGATCTGCAATGTGGCCACCAGCGCGATGGTGCGCGAGTGCAAGCTGCGCTTCTTGACGCACGCCGGGGTTGAGATCGGCGTGGCCTCGACCAAGGCCTTCACCACCCAGTTGGTGGCGTTGTTCTTGTTGACGTTGACGCTGGCGCAACTGCGCGGCCGGCTGACTGCGGCGCAGGAGGCCGAGCACATCAAGGCGCTGCGCCATTTGCCGGCGGCGGTGCAGGCGGTGCTGGCGCTGGAGCCGCAGGTGATCGCCTGGGCCACCGAGTTTGCGCGCAAAGAGAACGCGCTGTTCCTGGGCCGCGGCCTGCACTACCCAGTGGCGCTGGAGGGCGCGCTGAAGTTGAAGGAGATCAGCTACATCCATGCCGAGGCCTACCCGGCAGGTGAGTTGAAGCACGGCCCGCTGGCGCTGGTGACGGCGGCGATGCCGGTGGTCACCATCGCGCCCAACGATGCGTTGCTGGAAAAGCTCAAGAGCAATTTGCAAGAGGTGCGGGCACGCGGCGGTGAGCTGTTCGTTTTTGCCGACGCTGACACCCAGATCGTCAGCGAGCCGGGCGTGCACGTGATCCGCATGCCCGAGCATTACGGCGCGCTGTCACCGATCCTGCACGTGGTGCCGTTGCAATTGCTGGCCTACCACACCGCCTGCGCACGGGGCACGGATGTTGACAAGCCACGCAATCTTGCCAAGAGCGTGACTGTCGAATGACAGTCATGCGCTTGTGGCGCAAAGCGCCAGCGCCGCAGGCGCGCAAGATGGCGTGGCTTGCGGTGCAGGCTGACTTGGCGCAGCCAAGTCAAGGCGCGCAGCGCCGGCCGTAACCACACGCCACGCTGGCCAAATCCGTGACGGTCGAATGACCGGCATGGATTTGTGGCGCGCAGCGCCAGCGCCGCAGGCGCGTCAAGGGGCTTGGCTTGCGGTGCAGGCTAACTTGGCGCAGCCAAGTTAAGGCGCGCAGCGCCGGCCGTAACCACAAGCCACGCAATCTTGCCAAGAGCGTGACTGTCGAATGACAGGCATGCGCTTGTGGCGCAAAGCGCCAGCGCCGCAGGCGCGCGGATGAACCGCAAGCAGTGTGCCGGGGGCTGGGGGCCCACTACCAGCGCGACGCCAGGCGCGGCCTTGACGGGTCAATCCGCGCCGTCCACCTGCCGCCATGCCAGCGTGTCGCCACCGCGCAGCGGCTTGAGCACCGCATCCCCAAACGGCAAACCCTCCGGCACCAGCCAAGGCTGCCGCACCAACGTCACCGTGCCGGCATTGCGCGGCAGGCCGTAAAACGCCGGGCCGTGGTGGCTGGCAAACCCTTCAAGCTGGCCCAGCGCGCCAGCGGCATCAAACGCCTCGGCATACAGCTCCAGCGCGCTCAGCGCAGTGAAGCAGCCGGCACCGCAGACCGACGCTTCTTTGAGCGCTGCGGCGTGCGGCGCGCTGTCGGTGCCGAGAAAAAACCGGTCTGATCCCGACGTGGCCGCCGCCACCAGCGCTTGCCGGTGCCGCTCCCGTTTGAGCACCGGCAGGCAGTAGTAGTGCGGCCGCAACCCGCCCATAAAGAGGGCGTTGCGGTTGTACAGCAGGTGGTGGGCCGTGATCGTGGCAGCGGTGTGCGCGCCCGCCTCGGCCACGTACAACGCTGCCTCGCGGGTGGTGATGTGCTCGAACACCACTTTCAACGCGGGGAAGTCCCGCCGCAGCGGCACCATCACCCGGTCGATGAACACCGCCTCCCGGTCAAAAATGTCCACCGCCGGGTCGGTCACCTCGCCGTGCACCAGCAGCAGCAAGCCGGCACGCTGCATCGCCGCCAACACCGGGTAGGTTTTGCGGATGTCGGTAACCCCGGCATCGCTGTTGGTGGTGGCACCGGCGGGGTACAGCTTGACGGCCACCACCCCGGCAGCTTGCGCCCGGGCGATCTCATCTGCCGCCAGTGTGTCGGTCAAATACAGCGTCATCAGCGGCGTGAAGTCGCGGCCGGCCGGCAGCGCGGCCAGGATGCGGCGGCGGTAGGCCAGCGCCGCTGCGGCGGTGGTGACAGGCGGGCGCAGGTTGGGCATGACGATGGCGCGGCCAAATTGGCGGGCCGTGTGCTGCACCACCGCTGCCATGGCCGCGCCGTCACGCAGGTGCAAATGCCAATCGTCGGGCCGGGTGAGGGTGAGGCGGTCGGTCATGGCCAGGATTGTCCCATCGGCCTGGCGCCCGGCCCCCACCCTGGCCGCCACCCAAGCCGCCACCCTGGCCGCGCGGTGCCAGCCCCCGGATGGCGCTGGTTATGCACACAGCGCATAACCCGATGCTACGTAGAAGCGCCAACCTGAGCATGGTTCTTGCCTTTCTATACTTCGACTCGCCCTGCGCTGGCACCCTGCCGGGGCGCAAACTTTTTTCTTCAGGAGCTGCTCCCCCATGAAACACAAGACTGTCCGCACGTTGATCGCAACCGTTGGCACCCCGTTGGTGCTGGGGCTGGCTGCTGTGCCTGCCCAGGCTGGCAAAACGGTGGACGCGGTCAAAACCCGCGGCCAACTGATTTGCGGCGTCAACACCGGCCTGGCCGGTTTCTCGGCCACTGACAGCCAGGGCAACTGGGCCGGGCTGGACGTGGATGTGTGCAAGGCCATCGCTGCGGCCATGCTGGGCGACGCCAGCAAGGTCAAGTACGTGCCGTTGAATGCCCAGCAGCGCTTCACCGCGCTGCAATCGGGTGAGATCGACATCCTGTCGCGCAACACCACCTGGACACTCACCCGCGATGCGTCGCTGGGCATGAACTTCACCGGCGTCACCTACTACGACGGCCAGGGCTTCATGGTGCCGGCCAAGGGCAAGATCAAGAGCGCCAAGCAATTGAAGGGCGCCACCGTGTGTGTTCAATCGGGCACCACCACCGAGAAAAACCTGACTGATTTCTCACGCGCCAACAAATTGGACATCAAGCCGGTGGTGTTCGAGAAGCAAGAGGCATCGACCAGCGCCTACTTCTCGGGCCGCTGCCAGGCTTTCACCACCGACGCATCGGGCCTGGCCTCGATCCGCAACAAAGAGGCCAAGGTGCCAGCTGAGCACCTGATCCTGCCCGAGCTGATCTCAAAAGAGCCGCTGGGCCCGTCGGTGCGGCGCGGCGACGATGAGTTTTTTGCCATTGCCAAATGGGTGATCTACGCGCTGATCGAGGCCGAGGAATACGGCATCACCCAGGCCACCGTGGACGCGATGAAGACCAAGACCGATGACCCGGTGATCGGCCGCATCCTGGGCGGCACCGAGGACACCGGCAAGCTGCTGGGCCTGGACAAGGAGTGGGCCGCCAGGGCCATCAAGGCCACCGGCAACTACGGTGAGATCTTCGAGCGCAACGTGGGCCCGAAGAGTGAGCTGGGCATGCCGCGTGGCATCAACAACCTCTGGAGCAAGGGCGGCATCATGTACGCCCCGCCGGTGCGTTGATGGCCCGGGTGCCGGCGTCGTCCCGCTGTGCTGACCCGACGATGCCAGCCCGCCTTGTGTTGCCCCTCGTTCTCAATGGATTCCTCTGCAGCCGGCCCGCCCGGCTGAAGGAGCTTTGCCCATGACGGCCCGTGACGCTCCAACCCCCAAACGCGACTGGTCGCTGCGCAGCCGCGCCATGCGGGCGGTGCTTTACCAGTTGCTGGCGCTGGGCCTGATCGGGCTGGGCATCTGGTTTCTGGCGCACAACACGCTGGAGAACATGCGGGTGCGCGGTATCCAGAGCGGTTTTGACTTTCTCACCGGGCCGGCCGGCTTCGACATCGGTGAGGTGCTGATCCCCTACGAATCGTCGGATCCGTACTGGAAGGCCTTCCTCGTCGGCATCGTCAACACCTTGCGCGTGGCCATCATCGGCATCGTGCTGACCACCGTGATCGGCACCTTGCTGGGCGTGGGCCGGTTCTCGGGCAATGCGGTGGTGCGCGGCCTGTGCTACGGCTATGTGGAGCTGTTCCGCAACATCCCGGTGCTGCTGCAGTTGCTGGTGTGGTACCTGATGCTGACCGAATGGCTGCCCGACCCGGGTGAGCCGATGTCGCTGGGCGGGCTGGTGTTTCTCAGCAAAGGTGGCTTGTCGTTTCCGCTGCCGGTGTGGCAGACCGGCCAGGCGCTGGCCTTGCTGGGCGCTGTGGTGGGCGGGGTGCTGGCCTGGTTCTGGGCCGGTGCGGCACGGCGCCGGTTTGAGCAGACGGGCGTGCCGCGCCCGGTGTTCTGGCCCGGCGTGGCACTGGTGTTGCTGGGTGCTTTGGCGGGCTGGCTGGTGGGCGGTGCGCCCAGCGTCTGGAACCTGCCCAAGGCCGGTGAGGTGGCGGTGGACGGTGGCGGCTCACTGACGCCCGAGTTCATCTCGGTGCTGTTGGGCCTGACCTTCTACACCGCAGCCTTTGTGGCCGAAGTGGTGCGCGCCGGCATCGCGTCGGTGCCACGCGGCCAGAGTGAGGCATCGGGCGCGCTGGGCATCTCACGCGGCACGCAGATGCGGCTGGTGGTGCTGCCGCAGGCGATGCGGGTGATCATCCCGCCGATGACCAACCAGTACCTCAACCTGACCAAGAACTCATCCCTGGCGGTGGCCATCGGCTACCCGGATGTGGTGTCGATCTCCAACACCGCGATCAACCAGACCGGCCGGGCGGTGGAATGCATTGCGCTGATCATGGCGGTGTACCTCACCACGTCGCTGCTGACCTCGGGCTTGATGAATTGGTACAACAAGCGCGCGGCAATCAAGGAACGGTGACAGCGCCATGACCGCGATCTTCAAATCGATAGAACCCCGGCCCGCGCCGGTGCGCACCGAGGGCATCGTGCCCTGGATGCGCAAAAACCTGTTTGGCAATCTGCCCAGCACAGTGGCCACCTTGCTGCTGGCCGCGCTGGCGCTGTGGCTGCTGCCCAAGTTGATCAGTTGGGCGGTGCTCAAGGCGGTGGTGGTGGCCAACAGCGACCAGTGCCAGGCGGCACGCGGCGTGGGCGCCTGCTGGGGCGTGATCACCGAGAAGTACCGGTTGATCATCTTTGGTCGCTACCCGTTCAACCAGCAATGGCGGCCCGAGATTGCCACCATCATGCTGGTGGCGCTGCTGATGGCCAGCTGTGTGCGGCTGCTCTGGAAGCCGTGGCTGGTGCTGCTGTGGGCTGTTGTTCTGGCGGCTTTTTTTGCACTGATGAAGGGCGGCGTGCTGGGCCTCCAGCCCGTGGAAACCGACCGCTGGGGCGGCCTGCCATTGACCATCATGCTGGCCACCTTGTCGATCGTCGGCGCATTCCCGCTGGCGGTGGTGGTGGCGCTGGGCCGGCGCAGCAAGATGCCCGCCATCAAGACGATCTGCGTGCTGTATGTCGAGTTGATCCGCGGCGTGCCGCTGATCAGCGTGCTGTTCATGGCCAGCTTCATGTTTCCGCTGTTCATGCC
>JANMKO010000160.1:0-2664 GCA_031372085.1 Betaproteobacteria bacterium | reverse complement strand
GCAGCAGCTTGAAGTACCAAGAACCGTCCACCGTGTCGCCGTACAGCACGGCGCCGACCAGCTTGTCGTCCTGGATCACCAGCTTTTTGTAAACGCCGCCGAAGGGGTCGCTCATGACGATCTCCTCGAACCCCTGCTCGGACGGGCCGCCCATGAAATTGCCGGCCGAGAACAGGTCGATGCCCGTCACCTTGAGCTTGGTGCTGGTCTGGCTGCCGGTGTAGCGGCCGATGCCAAATTGCGCCAGGTGGGTGGCGCACACCTTGCCCTGCTCAAACAGCGGCGCCACCAGGCCGTAGGCAATGCCGCGGTGGGCTGCGCACTCCCCCACCGAGTAGATGCGCGGGTCGGTGATCGTCTGCAAGGTGTCATTGACGACGATGCCGCCGCGCCCCTCATTGGCGCAGTGCAAGCCCATGCTCAGCGCCAGGGTGGTGTTGGGGCGGATGCCGGCGGCCATCACCACCAGGTCGGCCGGCACCTCGGTGCCATCCTTGAATTGAACCGCCCGCACCCGCCCACTTTTGCCGCCGTCGGCGTCCCCAATCAGCGCCTGGGTCTGGGCGCCAATCATGAATTTCAGGCCCCGGTCTTCGAGTGATTTGCGCAGCATGCCGCCGGCCACGTCATCGAGCTGGCGCTCCATCAGCCACGGCATGATGTGCACCACCGTCACCTGCATGCCGCGCAGCATCAGGCCGTTGGCGGCCTCCAGCCCCAGCAGGCCACCACCGATCACGACAGCGTGCTTGTGCGTGGTGGCGGTCTGGATCATGGTCTCGGTGTCGGCGATGTCGCGGTAGGCGATCACGCCCTGCAAATCCTTGCCCGGCACCGGCAGGATGAAGGGGTGGCTGCCGGTGGCCATCAGCAGCCGGTCGTAGTCGGCGGTGATCTGGCCGCCCTGGCCGTCATCGGCCATCACCATGCGCTTGCTGCGGTCAACCTTGACCACCGTCTTGCCCAGGTGCAGGGTGATGTGGTGGTCGGCGTACCACGACAGCGGATTCAGGATGATCTCGTCGATCGTCTGCTCACCGGCCAGCACCGGGCTGAGCAGGATGCGGTTGTAGTTGGGGTGCGGCTCAGCGCCAAACACGGTGATGTTGTACAGATCGGGCGCGATCTTGATCAGCTCTTCTAGCGCGCGCACACCGGCCATGCCATTGCCGATCAATACCAGGTTCATTTTTTTCATGGTGGCTTCTCCTGCGGGCCAAAGTTCAGTACAGACCGTTGGGCGGCGGCCGGGCGCGGCGACAAGCTCAGCAGCGCAAGCCTTGCGCCTACGGGGTGGGTGATCGGGGAGGGCACCGGGTGATGCGCACCGGGCGGCGGGCACCAGGCACCGGGTACAGGTTTTTTACGGCAGCGGCTGCCAGTGCGCAGCGAGGCCGCAAGCCGGCTGCCCGGCCACCAGCGGAAAGGCTGCGTTTTTGCAGCCCACGTCAAGGTGCAGACCCCAAGCGGGGCTGCGGCCGGGTTGCCGGCCCGGGTGCGGCGTTACACCCGACGCGTGGTGCAATGCAGCATTCGTGCCAGCCGGTGCGGCCGCGCTGGCTGTCGGGGCCCGGCCCGGCCGCATCACGCCGGCCCGGCCTTGCTATCGTTCAGCCCCTTGTTGCCTGTGCCGTGCCTGTTCCGTGCCCGTGCCGCCCTGTGCCTTGATGACCTTGCTGATCGTGAGCGCTGACGATGCCCCGGCCCAGGCCGAGGCCGCCCGGTTGGCAGCCTGCTTGCAGGCCGGTGGGCAGGCGGTGCTGGGCACAGTGCCGTGCCACATGTTGGTGCGTGAGGTGGTCCGGCTTGCACCGCAAGCGGTCGTCGTGCAGGCCACGCTGCTGGACGCCGCGTTGCGCGCCGCCCTGGCCCTGCTGGCCAGCAGCGCACCCCGGCCGGTGCTGGTGGTGGGCACGGCCCAAGGGCCGGACGCCTTGCCAACCGACCCGCCCGCGTTGCTGGACGCCCGGGTGATGGCCTGGCTGCCCGGCACGGTGCAGCTGCCAGCGCTGCGCGCCGCGCTGGCGCTGGCGTTGCCGCGGTTTGAGCGCGAGCAGGCATTGCAACAAGCGCTGGACGCTGCGCTGGCCCGGCTGGACGAGCGCAAATGGGTGGACCGCGCCAAAGGTGTGCTGATGCGCCACCAGCCATTGAGCGAGGCCGACGCTTTTGCGCTGCTGCGGGCGGCGTCCATGCAGGCCAACCTGCGGGTGGGCGAGGTGTCGCGCGCGGTGATCGAGTCCGCGCAGGCGGCCGACGCTGTCAACCGGGCGGGCCAGCTGCGCATGCTGTCGCAGCGCTGCATCAAAGTGCTGGCGCTGCGGGCCGGTGCTGGTGCTGGTGCTGGTGCTGGTGCTGGTGCCGGTGCTGGCACGGCCCAACGGGTCCGGCCCGACGACGGCCTGGCCGAGACCCTGCTGCGCCTGCAGGCCAACCTCGACCATCTGGCCAGCTTGCCGTGCAACGGCGCGCTGGCCCAGCAGCTGGCCGACACCACCGCCGCCTGGCAGGCCCTCAAGCAAGTGGCCAGCCCGGGCGCGGCGGGCCGGGCGCCCGCCGGCAAAAACAACCCACCGGCGGCCCCGGCATGGAGCGCCGCTGCGCTGCACGATGCAGATACGTTGGCCGAGGCCTTGCTGCTGCAGGCCGATGCGCTGACGGCCG
>JANMKO010000147.1:0-1824 GCA_031372085.1 Betaproteobacteria bacterium | reverse complement strand
GTTTGCGTGGTTTGCGAGGTTGTCGCCATTGGCCGCGTTGGCGTGGTCTGCGCGGTTGTCGCCGCTGGCCAGCAGATCGTCGCTCCACTCATGGTCGAGCCAGCCCCGGCCGGCCAGCGGCTGGCGTTTGCCGTCCAGGGCCAACTGGGCGCTCACCACCAGCTGCGGCACCGAGTAGTAGTGGCTGGCCTGGCCGGGCGCCGGCCCTTTGCGGGAGTAGCCGGCCTGGCCTTGCAGCAGCAGCGGCTGGCTGGCTTGCAGTTGCAGATCGAGCGTGAACGCGGCCTCGGGCGCGGCCAGCAGGGCGCGGTAGCCGCCGTCCGGCTGGCGCCGCAGCGTCCACCGGCCCAGCGCCACGGCGGTATCGGCGCGCAGCGCGTGGGCGTCGGCCAGGGTTTCGTCGCCCGACCAGCGGCTGATGCGCTGGGCATGGCGGTGCTTTTTGCCGACGATGTCGCTCACGGCGGCATGGGCAAACAACAACTGGCGCGGCGCAAAACGGCCGGGCAGGGCTTGCGCCAGCCCGGTGCGGCTGCGGAAAAACGTCACCTGAAAGCCGATCAGGCCAGCGCCGGGTGCAGCGCCTTGCAGCCAGCCCGTGGCATACCACCATTCGATGCGCGCACCCGGGTGGGCGCCGTGGTCGCGCGGAAAGGCCAGCGTGCGGCCGGGCGTGATGCGGTCTTCGGCGGGCCTGTCGGCGCCGGCCTGTTGGGCGCGCTGGTCTGCTGCGGCTGGCGTCGGCGCTGCTGCTGCTTCTGCTGCTGTTGCTGCTGCTGTCGCTGCCGCCGCTGCGTCTGCCGCCGTCGAGTCTGACAGTGTGGGCTCGGCCGCGCCCGCATCCAGGGCGGCCAGCGCGGCCAGGCCGGGCAATGCCACCGTCGCCAGCCCCGCCTGCCCGGCCAGCAGCAACCAGCGCCGCCGCGCGCTCACCAATCCTCTTTCACCGCCAGCACGGCGGGGCGGCCGGCGGCGCGCCGGGCGCTCCACAGCGCCGTGGCAATGCCGGCGGCCAGCACCGCGCCGGCCAGCACCGCCAGCCGGGCGCCCGGCACCTGCAACGGCATCGTCCAGTGAAAGCTCTGCGGGTTGACGACAAACACCAGCACGGCGGCCATCGCCAGCCCCAGCAGCAGGCCGATCAGCGTGCCGGCCAGCAGCCAGGCGGCCGCCTCGGCGCCCACCAGCGCCACCACCTGGGCGCGGGTCAGGCCCAGGTGGGCGAGCAGACCAAACTCTTTGCGCCGCGCCAGCACCTGGGCCGACAGGCTGGCCGCCACGCCCACCAGCCCGACCCCGATGGCCACCGCCTGCAGGTAGTAGGTGACGGCAAAACTGCGGTCAAAGATGCGCAGCGACATCTGGCGCAGCGTGGCCGTGCTGGCCACGTCCAGCGCCAGGCCGGGCCCGGCGGCGCGGCGCAGCGCGGCCTGCACCTCGGCCGGCGCGGCGCCGGGCGCCAGCCACAGCGCCAGGTCATTGAGCCGGGCGTCGCCGGTGACGCGCTGGTAATCGGCGGCGTCGATGGCGATGGCGCCAAACTGGCGGGCGTAGTCACGCCACACGCCCCGCACGCGCACCAGCACGCCGCCGGTCGGGGCGGCATGGGCCACGCCCGCTGGCGCCACCCCCACCAGCGGCAGGCGGATCAGATCACCCACCCGCCAGCCGTACAGCGCGGCCGCCGGCTCACTGACAAACACGCCCAGCTCACCGGCTTGCGCCGGCCGCACGGCGCCCAGCATGGGCAGCGTGGCAGCGGCGTCCGGGCCCAGCGGCCGGGCCAGCAGCGCCACCGCCGGCTGCTGCGGCCGCAGCTGCAAC
>JANMKO010000124.1:0-2800 GCA_031372085.1 Betaproteobacteria bacterium | reverse complement strand
CATCGCCGCGATCACCGCATTGGCTTCGTCCAGCAAATCGGGCTCGGCCAGGCTGTGGCCGATCTTCAAACCCGCCGCCAGCATGAAGGTATTGGCAATGCCGCCGCCCACGATCAGGCCGTCCACTTTCTCGGACAAGGCTTTGAGGATTGTCAATTTGCTGCTCACCTTGCTGCCGGCGACGATGGCGATCAGCGGGCGTTTGGGGTGGGCCAGGGCTTGCGTGATGGCGTCGATCTCGGCTGAGAGCAGCGGCCCGGCGCAGGCGATGGGCGCAAATTGGGCGATGCCGTAGGTGGTGGCCTCAGCCCGGTGGGCGGTGCCGAAAGCGTCGTTGACAAAGATGTCGCACAGCGCGGCCATCTTGCGCGCCAGTGCCTCGTCGTTTTTCTTCTCGCCTGGGTTGAGGCGGCAGTTTTCAAGCAGCACCACTTGGCCGGGGGCTACCGCCTTGCCATCCACCAGCACACCGTCAACCCAGTTGGCCACCAGCGGCACGCCGTTGGGCGCCAGCCCCTTGCCCAGCAACTCACCCAGCCGCTTGGCCACCGGCGCGAGTGAATGCTCGGGCTTGAACTCGCCTTCAGTCGGCCGCCCCAGGTGTGAGGTGACCATCACCGACGCGCCGGCCAGCAGGGCGGTGCGGATGCAGGGCATTGAGGCGCGGATGCGGGTGTCCTCGGTGATCTGCCCGGCGTCGTCTTGCGGCACATTGAGGTCGGCGCGGATGAACACCCGCTTGCCAATTACTTGGCCTTGGGCCACCAGGTCGTCGAATCGCAGGATGTTCATGGTTGGGGTCGCTTGTTTGGCGGGTGAGGGGGCGCAACAGCGTGGCAGTTTGGCAGATCGGCCGCCCCGTCAATAGTCGTCTTCGTCGGCATTGACATCGTCTTGCGCTGCGCCGCCGGTCGGGGCAGGGGGTGGCGGCGGGCGCGGTACGGTGCGGTCAGCGTCGGCGAGCAGGGTGGCCGGCGTGTCGTCGGTGCCGATAAACAGCCGGCGGCCGATGCGCAGGCGGCAGCGCACCGATCCGGTGCCCGATGCAGTGCTTATCGCAGTGCTTATCGCAGTACCCAGCGCAGTGCCCAGCGCCACCGGCTGCGCCAGCGCGCTGTGCAGCTTGGCCTCCAGCGCGGCCAGGCGCGGGCCGGCCAGCAGCGCGCTGGCGCCCAGGTTCTCACACACGACAGCCAGCGCCGGCCCGCCCAGCCGGGCCAGGGTGTCGGTCTCGCGCAGCGCTGCGGCCAGGCGCTGCACCACCGGCAGCGGCCAGCCGCTATCGCCGCTCTCGCCGCTGTCGCAGTCGTCGCCGCCGTCGCCGTCGCCGTCGCCGTCGCCATTTTGGGCGGCCTGGCCCGGGCGCGCCGCCAGTGGCGTGATGCCGTCCGGTGCCAGCGTCGGCGCCACCACCCGCTCCAGCTCCAGCTCCAGCACCAGCAGGGCCGCATAGCCGCCCTGGCGCTTGCTGGTCTGCTGGGCGCGGCCCAGCCGGTCCAGCAGCAGGCGGCGGTTGGGCAGTTGGGTGAGCGGGTCGTGCAGCGCGAGTTGGTGCAGCTCGGCCTGCATCAACTTGTGCTGGGTGGTGTCGCGCGCGGTGCGGGTGCTGCCGATAACGCGGCCATCGGGCGCTGTCACTGGCGCGACGCTGATCAGCACGCTGATACGCCGGCCGTCGCCACACAGCCGCTCGGTCTCGAAAGGCGCCACCGGCTCACCCCGGGCCACTTGCGCCACGGCCTGCGCCAACTGATTGCGGTGCTCGGGCGGCACCAGGCATTGGATCGATTGGCCCACCATCTGTGCCGCGCGGTGACCAAACAGCCGCTCGGCGGCAGGGTTCCAGTGGGTCAGCACGCCGTCCAGCGTCTCGCTGACGATGGCGTCACCCGACGCGCCGACAAAGGCCGCCCACTGGCGCTGCGCCGCGCCCTGCTCACGCCGGGCGGCGCGGTAAAGCCGCCCGGTGGTCAGGCCTGCCCCGGCCAGTGTGGCCAGCGCCAGCAGTGCGGCAGCCAGCGGCGCACTGCCCCAGCCGCCTGCCATGTCGTTCTCGGCCAGCACCACCGTCAAGACCAGCGGGTAGCCCAGCACCTGGCGGTAGGCGCTGATGCACAGGCCGCCGTCGGGCGCGGCCGGTGCGTCCAGCTCACCGGCCAGCGGGTTCAACGCAATGGCTTCGCGCAGCGCGGCTGGCACCGCCCTGCTGCCGATGGCGGCGGCGTCATCCGCCAATCCTGG
This sequence comes from Betaproteobacteria bacterium, assembly GCA_031372085.1. GTDB lineage: Bacteria > Pseudomonadota > Gammaproteobacteria > Burkholderiales > Burkholderiaceae_C > Pseudaquabacterium. The sequence continues at coordinate 559 of JANMKO010000124.1, read as the reverse complement.
CGCCGGGCTCGGCCCCAGCCGGCGGTAGACCAGCGCCAGCGATTCGGTGCGCAGCGTGGCGGTGCCGTGCTCGCCCAGGTCGATGGCGCCCAGCAGCGTGTCAAAGCGCGCCACCGGCAGGTCCACGCTCACCAGGCCGGCAAATCGGCCATCGGCGCTGCGCACCGCCCGGCTCAGCACCAGCAGCCAGGGCCCGTCGGGGGTGTGGCGGCGTGGGCCGGTGATGATCAGCCCCGGCGCGAGCTGGCCCCGGGCGCGCTGGAACTCCTCGCTGTCGTGGTGATCGGTCGGCAGGTCGGTCGGCAGATCGGTTGGCAGGTCGGTTGGCGGATTGATTGGCGGGTTGATTGGCGGCCTGATCAGCGGCCTGATCAGCGGCCTGATCGGCAGGTTGGTCGGCAGGTTGGTCGACCGGTGGGCGGTCAGATCGGTCGGCGCACGGGCCGGGGCGTCGGTTGGTTTGCCGGGCTTTGCCGGGCCCAAGCGCCAGCGCCAGCGGCCGTTGGCGTCAAGCCGGCGCAGGTCTTGCGCATCCGGTGCGGCGGCGGCCAGCGCGGAC
>JANMKO010000120.1:0-4835 GCA_031372085.1 Betaproteobacteria bacterium | reverse complement strand
ACCTCGGGCCGCTCTTGGGTGCTGATCGACAGGTATCTCATCGGTGCATCGCTGCTGTTGATGATCTGGTGCGGGTACTCGGGCCCGGGCGGGATGAACACCACGTCGCCAGCGCGCAGCGCCAGCCATTCACCGGCCACGCGCAGCGTGCCCTGGCCGTCGAGGATGACAAACATCTCCTCCTGCGCATGGTGAAAGTGGTAGGGGCAGGCGCGCTGGCCCGGCGCCAGGATGTCAAAGCCGGCGCCCAGCTTGCGCGCAGCGGTGCCGCCCGAGACGCTGCCGCACATCGAGTCGTACAGCGGCGGGCGCTGCTCACGGTGCAGCAGCACCGCATCGAGGTTGCGGATCAGTTGCTGGCGCAATTTGGCGGCGGCATCAGTGGTGGGCTCGGTCATGGCGGGGCTCGTGTTGGAGGGTGGCGCTGCAAGCAGCGACGATAGCGCCGGCCGCCGCCAGCGGGGGCGTGCGCCGCCCCGGCCTCGTTACCATCCCAACCTCATGCCCACGCTCCGCGCTGCCCTGCCGTCATCGGCCACGTCCACCGACCCGCTGGACATCCTGCAACAGGTGTTTGGCTACGCCGCCTTCCGGGGCCAGCAGGCGCAAATCGTGGCGCAGGTGTGCAGCGGCGGTGATGCGCTGGTGCTGATGCCCACCGGCGGCGGCAAAAGCCTGTGTTACCAGGTGCCGGCCATCGCCCGGCACCGGGGCGGCCAGGGCGTGACGCTGGTGGTCAGCCCGCTGATTGCGCTGATGCACGACCAGGTGGGCGCGCTGGCCGAGGCCGGTGTGGCGGCGGCGTTTTTGAACAGCACGCTCGATGGCGACGAGGCCCGCCGCACCGAGCGTGATCTGCTGTCGGGCAAGCTGGTGCTGCTGTACGCCGCGCCTGAGCGCATCTTGACCGCCCGGTTTCTGGCCATGCTCGACAGCCTGCATGCGCGCGGCCTGTTCAGCCTGATCGCCATTGACGAGGCGCATTGCGTCAGCCAGTGGGGCCATGATTTTCGGGAGGAATACCTGGGGCTGTCGCAGTTGCATGAGCGCTTCCCCAGCGTGCCCCGGCTGGCGCTGACGGCCACCGCCGACGCGCACACCCGGGCCGACATCGTCGAGCGCCTGGCGCTGGCCCAGGCCCGGCAGTTTGTGGCCAGCTTCGACCGGCCCAATATCCGCTACCAGATCGTCGAGAAAAACGACCCACGGCGCCAGTTGCTGCGCTTTTTGCGCGATGAGCACGATGGCGACGCCGGCATCATCTACTGCCAAAGCCGCAAAAAAGTGGAAGAAACCGCCGCCTGGCTGGCCGGCGAGGGCTTGAGCGCACTGCCCTACCACGCCGGCCTGGACGCCGACACCCGGCGCCGCCACCAAGACCGGTTCTTGCGTGAGGACGGCATCGTGATGGTGGCCACCATCGCCTTCGGCATGGGCATCGACAAGCCCGATGTGCGGTTTGTGGCCCACCTCGATCTGCCCAAAAACATCGAGGGCTACTACCAGGAGACCGGCCGCGCCGGCCGCGACGGCGCGCCCGCCACCGCCTGGATGGCCTACGGCCTGGCCGACGTGGTGAACCAGCGCCGCATGATCGACGACGGCGCGGCCAACGACGAGTTCAAGCGCCTGCAAGTCAGCAAACTCGATGCGCTGCTGGCCATGGCCGAGGCGCACGATTGCCGGCGGGTGCGGCTGCTGGCTTACTTTGGTGAAGACAGCAGCCCTTGCGCGGGTTTGCAAAATTTGTGCGACAACTGTTTGCAGCCGCCAGCGGTGTGGGACGCCACCGACGCCGCGCGCAAAGCGCTGAGCTGCATCTACCGCTTTCACCAGCAGAGTGGTTACGGCTACGGCGCCGGCCACCTGATCGACGTGCTGCGTGGCAAGGCCACCGACAAAGTCACCCAGCGTGGCCATGAGCGGCTGTCCACCTTTGGCATCGGGGCCGAGATCACTGAGCAGGCCTGGCGCGGCGTGCTGCGCCAGTTGGTGGCGCTGGGCCATGTGCGCAGCACGGGTGAGTTCAATACGCTGGACCTGACCGACTCGGCCCGGGCGGTGCTCAAGGGCAGCGTGCCCGTGCTGCTGCGGGTGCCGGCCGAGGCGCCGGCCAAGGGCAAACCGGGCCGCACGGCGCGCAGCGGCCGGGGCCTGGGTGGCACGGCGGGCGGCGCGGCGGGCGGCGCCGGCAAACCCCCGCCGCTGCCGCTGGACGACGCCGGCCTGCGCCGGTTTGAGGCCCTCAAAGCCTGGCGCGGTGAGGTGGCCCGCGAGCACAACCTGCCGGCCTATGTGGTGTTCCACGATGCCCACCTGGCCGAAATGGCGCGCGAGGCGCCGGATTCTCTGGACGCGCTGGCCGGTATCAGCGGCGTGGGCGCCAAAAAGCTGGAGGCTTACGGGCTGGAGATCTTGCGGGTGCTGGGGCAGGCCCCGGGTTGATCGGCCGGGCCGGGCGGCCCACCGCCCAAAAACAGCCCAGCCGCTATCATGGCCGGTTGCCCTCGCCCCGTTGCCGCCATGCCCCGCCCCGATCCTGAGACCGTGCCCGAGACGCCCCGCACGTCCGAAACCCAGGGCGCGATCAAAACGCCGGGCGCACCGGCCAGCCTGGGGGCGCCAGTGCCCCACCCCGCCCCGGCCCCGCCGCGCCCGCTGCCGGCCGGCGCCACCCACTTGCAAATACGCGGGGCGCGCACGCACAACCTCAAGAACATCGATCTCGACATCCCCAAACACGCGCTGGTGGTGATCACCGGGCTGTCGGGCTCGGGCAAATCCAGCCTGGCCTTTGACACGCTGTACGCCGAGGGCCAGCGCCGGTATGTCGAGAGCCTGTCGGCCTATGCCCGGCAGTTTTTGCAGCTGATGGACAAGCCCGATGTCGATGTGATCGAGGGCCTGAGCCCGGCGATATCGATCGAGCAAAAAGCCACCAGCCACAACCCGCGCTCCACCGTGGGCACCGTCACCGAGATCCACGACTACCTGCGCCTGCTGTTTGCCCGCGCCGGCACGCCGTACTGCCCCGACCATGATCTGCCGCTGCAAGCCCAGAGCGTGGGCCAGATGGTGGACGCCGTGCTGGCCCTGCCGCCCGACACCCGGCTGATGATCCTGAGCCCGGTGGTGCGCGACCGCAAAGGTGAGTTCACCGAGCTGTTTGCCGACATGCAGGCGCGCGGTTATGTGCGCTTCCGCATCGACGGGGTGATCGCCGAGGCCACCGAGCTGCCGACGCTGAAGAAAAACGAGAAGCACGACATCGACGTGGTGATCGACCGGCTCAAGACCCGGCCCGAGATGAAGCAGCGCCTGGCCGAGAGCTTTGAGGCCGCGCTGCGGGCGGCAGAAGGCCGGGCGATTGCGCTGGAGATGGACAGCGGCGGCACGGAGGTCGGCGGGGCGGCCCCCGGCACGGTCACCCTGGCCAGCACGACCACCAGCCACACCGGCGCGCCGCGTGAGCACCTGTTCTCCAGCAAATTTGCCTGCCCGGTGTGCAACTATTCGCTGCCCGAGCTGGAGCCCCGGCTGTTCAGCTTCAACGCGCCGATGGGCGCCTGCCCGCACTGCGACGGCCTGGGCGTGCAAACCGTGTTTGACCCCGACCGGGTGGTGGCCTTCCCCAGCCTGAGCCTGGCCGGCGGCGCCGTCAAAGGCTGGGACCGGCGCAACGCCTACACCCACTCGATGCTGGAAAGCGTGGCCCGGTACTACGGCTTTGACATCGACACGCCCTTCGAGAACCTGCCGCCCAGCGCGCAAAAGGCGCTGCTGTACGGCTCGGACGGCGACGAGATCGAGTTTGTCTACGAGGCTGAAACAGCCAAGGGAAAGCCGCGCAGCGTCAAACGATCCCACCCCTTCGAGGGCATCATCCCCAACTTCGAGCGCCGCTACCGCGAGACCGACTCAGCCGCCGTGCGTGAAGACCTGGCCCGCTACCAGGCCGCCAAGCCCTGCGCCCACTGCGGCGGCGCGCGGCTGCGGCGTGAGGCCCGCCATGTGTTTTTGCAAGGCATTGACCCCGCCGTGCCGCGCCAGGCCATCTACCAGGTGGAGCACGCCACGCTGGCCGAGGCGCTGCACTACTTTGAGGTGTTGAAGCTGCAAGGCGCCAAGGCCGAGATTGCCGACAAGGTGGTGCGTGAAATCCGCGCCCGGTTGAAGTTCTTGAACGATGTCGGGCTCAACTACCTCAGCCTCGACCGCAGCGCGGACTCACTGAGCGGTGGCGAGAGCCAGCGCATCCGCCTGGCCAGCCAGATCGGCAGTGGGCTGACGGGCGTGATGTACGTGCTGGACGAGCCCAGCATCGGCCTGCACCAGCGCGACAACGAGCGCCTGATCGGCACTCTGCGCCACCTGCGAGACCTGGGCAACAGCGTGCTGGTGGTCGAGCATGACGAGGACATGATCTGGGCCGCTGACCATGTGATCGACATGGGCCCGGGGGCCGGCGTGCACGGCGGGCGCGTCATCGCACAAGGCACACCGCAGCAGGTGGCCGCCGACCCGGCCAGCCTGACCGGCCGCTACCTGGCCCACACCTTGCGCATCGAGGTGCCGGCGCGGCGCCACACCTGGCAGCCGCCATCGCCTGGCGCGCCCGCCAGCACCGCGCCGGCCTCGCCCAGGCCGGCCCCCGCCGCGCCCGCCAAAGGCCACAAGCCATCGGCCTGGCCGAGCTACCCGCCGTCCACCGCCACCTGCCTGCGCATCGTCAATGCCCGGGGCAACAACCTGAAAAACGTCACCGCCGAGATCCCGGTGGGGCTGTTCACCTGCATCACCGGCGTCTCGGGCTCGGGCAAAAGCACGCTGATCAA
>JANMKO010000061.1:0-2596 GCA_031372085.1 Betaproteobacteria bacterium | reverse complement strand
CCACCGGCGCGGCCGATGGCGCTGGACAAAAAGCCGTAATAAATGATGTTGCCCACCAGCCCCAGCTTGGCCGCTGCCAGCCAGTCGGCGCGCGTGAGCTGGGCCATGCGGCTGCGGTCCAGCCAGGCCAGCGGCAGGGCGATCAGGCCAAACGCCAGGTAGCGGCCAAAGGTTTGCAGCGCCGCCGGGTAATCAGGCAGCAACAACGGGCCGATGAATACCAGCCCCCACATCAGGCCAGCGGCCAGTGCACAGAAGATTCCAACGCCCATGCCGCAAGGGTAATCGCGCGGGCTGGCACCCCGCGCGCAACGCCGCGCCGGGCGAGGCGGGCCCGGCCAGGCCACGCTGCAACGCCCGCCACCCGCCCTGATCGTGGTCTTGCCCACGGGCTCGCCACTGGATGTGGCTGTTGCAGTTTCAGCGTTTTTCTAAACTGGCATCAGGTGGGCTTGGCGGTGCTGGCGCGCTGTGCCAACTTGTTCGACGACGGCCTGCGGGGTTGAATCCCCCAGCGTTTGCTGGCCGCCAAAGCAGCGGCAGCCTGCCGTGCGCACCGCAGCCGGCTGCGGTCAGCGCGTCAAGGCAGCTGGCGCTGGCGGTGCCGCCACAGCAGCAGCAGCGCGGCCAGGGCGGTGGACATGCACACCATCAGCGCCGACGCCAGCAGCACCCGCAAGCCCTGGGTCGTCTCGGTGGGTGCGGCGGCACCCAGCGTCAGCAGCTGGCCGAAGCGCTCCGAGCCGATCGACAAATCCAGCACCCGAGCCGACCGGGCCAGCGTGGGCGATACCGCGTCACCGATGCGCGCATCGCCCACCGTGCCGGCCAGCGACACGATGCGCTGCCGGGCGTTGGTGACCACCGCGCCCTGAAAATAGCCCAGCGCGGCAAACGAGGTGAGCGCTGTCTGCACCTCACCGTAGTCCCCGGTGGCCAGCGTGGTGGCCAGGTTTTGCAGCATCGAGCCATTGCCCATGTCGTGCATGCGCGTCAACTCGGTTTGCAGCGCGCTGGCGTCACTGCGCGCCCACGGGATGGCCACCGCCACCATCCACAGCGCCAGCAAGGCACTGAGCACCACCACAAACACGCTCAACGGGCCGACGAAAGTGGCCTGGTTGGCGCGGCGGCGGTCAATCGCCGGCCACATCATCAACGGCCGGCCGTCCAGCGTGCCGGCTGGCATCGCGCTGCGCCGCCCGCTGCCGTCCGCCGCGCCCAGCTGGTTGGCGTGGATGCCGTTGTCGCAGATCAGCCGTACCAGCGCGGTGTCGGCCTCGGTCTGCATGTCGCGCTGGTCGCGGTATCGGGCCTCGGCCACCGCCACATGCTGATCGTCGATGCGCCAGGCAAAAGCCCAGTGGCGCGGGCTGAGTTTGCGCACCACCGTGTGCTCGGGCGACGACACCCCCATCTGGGCGATGGTGGCCATGGCCGCCGGGAACGCACTGTCCAGGCCCCGGTTGAGCGGGTCTTCGCCGACGACACCACGCTCGGTGATGGTCCAGGCCGGCTGGAAGGCCATCGACTCCATGTCGACCACCGACGCCCGCAGCGAGACCACGCCGATCTGGCCAAACATCATGGCCATGTCACGGGCCAGCAGCGGCGCCAGGCCGCTGCCGGCGGCCGCAGCGTCGTCCGCGGCAGCCCACGGCAGTTTGAATTTACTCACGGGGCGGCTCCATCCGGGCGCGACGGCGCCGCGCCCAGGCAGCGCGGTGCCAAGGCCATTTACTTGGCAACGCCCATGGCGCGGCGGGTCAGCGCCACGAAGGGGTCAAGTTCTTTCAACTGGGCCTCGTCGGCATCGGCCATGCCGCTGAACCCGGTGGCCTTGGCAAACGCCGCGCCGTCGTCGGCGTCGGCCAGAAAGCCCTTGAACTGGGCCCGCAGCTTGGCGGTGCGGTCGCGCTCCAGCCGGGGGTGGGCCATGACGATGAAGTTGGGAATGCGGGCAAAGACCTCGATCACCTTGAGCCGCGACGATTCCTCAGGCGGCAACGCGCGGAATTCACCGTTGCTCATGATCGCCGCCACCACGTCACCCGACAGCAGCATGCGGCCCACGCCCAGATCGGTGCGCGCGCCACGCACCTCGTAATCCTTGCCGGCCTCCAGGTTTTGCTGGCGCAGCCATTGCTGGCCGTACATCGCCACCAGCGAGGTCGGGTTGGCAAAGGCCAGCGCGCGCTCGCGCAGGTCTCGGGCCACGGTGAAGCTGCTGTCGATTGGCGCAATCAGCAGCGCATTGATACGCGGCTCGTAGATCACCAGCGGGGCCATGTTGCGGTCAAGCTGGGCCACGCGGGCAAAGTGCGGGGCGGACACGGCCAGATCAAACTCACCGTTCATCATGCTGTCGAAAAACAGCTTGAAGTTGCCCGGCACGACGATGCGCACCTTCTGCCCGCCCACCCGCTCAAGGTAGCGCTTTAGGTTTTCATACTGCGGGATCAGGGTGCAGGCGGCCAGGTTGGGCAGCACGCCGATCACCAGCGTGTTGTCGGCCGCTGGCAGCGCCGGGGCCGGCGCCGGGGCCGGGGCCGGCGCGGGCGCAGGGGTTGGCGCTGCCACCACTGTCGGCGCCGGG
>JANMKO010000045.1:0-2090 GCA_031372085.1 Betaproteobacteria bacterium | reverse complement strand
CGCGTCAGTGCCCGGCGCCGAGGACAGCGCGCTGCTGCAAACCTTTGGCCAGCGTGACGGCCTGCAACGCCTGGCGGCCGATTTTGTGCAGCGCGTGCGGGCCGATGCCCGGACCAGCGCGTTCTTCAGCAAAGTCAAACCCCAGCACCTGGCCCGGCAGGTGGCCGACCACTTTTGCGTGGTGTTGAGCGGCCCGTGCCACTACGACGGCGAGACGATGAAAAACGCCCACACCGGGCTCAACATCACACGCAAAGACTTTCTCGCCACGGTGGAGCTGCTGCAAGCCGCGATGGACAGCCAGGGCATCCCGTTTACCGCACAAAACCGGCTGCTGGCCCGGCTGGCGCCGCTGCACCGAGACATCATCAGCCGCTGATCCGGCGCGCCGGGCTGGCGGGCCGGCGGGCCGGCTGGCAAGCCCGGCGCCGGGTTGCCGTCATCAGCCGCGCACGGTGACGGCCCGGCCGCTGCGCGGCATGCGCCACATGCGCCACATGCGCCGCGTGCGCCACATGCGCCGCGTGCGCCACGTGCGCCCCAGACGCCGCTGCACCGAGGCGCTTGTCCGGGCCCGTCGCCGCGCCGGGCGCAGGGTCGGGCTGCGGCCAAACCCGGGTGCGCCAGCACGCTGGTGTACTGTGCCGGCCGATGAACACAGCCGCCCGCCAACACACCCTGCCGGTCTCGATGTGGGCGCTGGCCTGGCGCCAGGGCTGGCGCGACTTTCGCGCCGGTGAGCTGCGCCTGCTGATGGTGGCGGTGGTGCTGGCGGTGGCCGCACTCAGCGCGGTGGGGTTTTTTGCCACCCGGCTGGAGGCCGCGCTGGCGCGCGACGCCGGCCAGCTGCTGGGCGGCGATGCGGTGGTGGCCAGTGACCAGCCCGCGCCCGCTGCGTTTGCCGACCGCGCCCGGGCGCTGGGCCTGCGGCAGGCCGGCAGTGCCAGCTTTCCCAGCATGGCGCGGGCGCCAGACGCGCAAGGCGGCGCGGCCCGCCTGGTGGCCGTCAAGGCGGTGAGCGACGGCTACCCGCTGCGCGGCCAGATGCGGCTGGTTGACCGGGCGGGCGGGCCCGAGACCGCTGCGGCCAGCGGCCCGGACAGCGTGCCCAAACGCGGCACCGTGTGGGTAGACCCCGCCGTGCTGGACGCCTTGCAAGTGCAGCCCGGCGGCGCCCTGCTGCTGGGTGAGACGCGCTTCAAGATCGCCCGGCTGATCGTGCAAGAGCCCGACCGCGGCGCCGGCTTCATGAGCTTTGCGCCCCGCGTCATGCTGCATGCCGACGACCTGGCGGCCACCGGCCTGGTGCAGCCGGCCAGCCGCATGACTTACCGGCTGATGGTGGCCGCCAAGCCCGACGGCCGGGCCGCCGACGGCACCGGCGTGCGAGAGTTTGTGCGCTGGGCCGAGGCGCAGGTGGCCAGCAGCAAACTGCGCGGCCTGCGCATCGAATCGCTCGAATCCGGCCGGCCCGAGATGCGCCAGACCCTCGACCGGGCGCAGCGCTTTCTCAACCTGGTTGCGCTGCTGGCCGCCCTGCTGGCGGCGGTGGCGGTGGCAATTGCGGCGCGTGATTTTGCCCAGCGCCACCTGGACGACTGCGCCATGCTGCGCGTGCTGGGCACGCCGCAGCGGGCCATGGCCGGCGCCTACGCGCTGGAGTTTGGCGTGGTCGGGCTGATCGCCAGCATGATCGGCATCGGGGCCGGCTTTGCCGTGCACTTTGTTTTTGTCAGCCTGCTGGCCGGCCTGGTAGACGCCAACCTGCCGCCGGCCGGCGCCGGGCCGGCGCTGTTTGGCCTGGGCGTGGGCATGACCTTGCTGGCCGCGTTTGGCCTGCCGCCGGTGCTGCAACTGGCCAGCGTGCCGCCGCTGCGCGTCATCCGGCGCGATGTCGGCACGCCGCGCGCCGCGTCGGCCGGCGTGCTGCTGGCCGGCATCGCCGGCTTTGCCGCGCTGCTGGTGGCGGCGTCGTCCGACATCCGCATGGGGCTGCTGGCGGTGGGTGGCTTTGCCGGCGCCATCTGCGTCTTTGCGCTGATGGCCTGGGCCGCAGTGATTTTGCTGCGCCGGGTGGTGCCAGCCGCCGG
>JANMKO010000809.1:0-3536 GCA_031372085.1 Betaproteobacteria bacterium | reverse complement strand
GTCATCCGGCGTGGGTCACTCGGCCGGCCGCAGCGCGGGGTCGACATCCACCATCTGCCACCAGCGGTTCCAGAACAGCGGCCGCCGGTAGCCCACCAGCCAGGGCTGGGCCATGTCGGTGTAGACGCGGTGCACATGCTGTTTGTACGGCGCGTAGGCCGTTGAAATGCGCTTGGCCTGCAAGAACAAACCGTCGCGCTCAGGCCCGTTGGGCAGGGCCGACATGCGGTCGTAGATGGCATCAAATTCGGCCGATTTGAAGCGCGACAGGTTGGCGCCGCCACTGGACGGGCCGTACAGCCGCTGCAACGAGTTTTGCCCGTCCAGCTGCGTTGCACCCGAGGCCACGCCCCAGATCATCAGCTTGCCGGCCTGCATGGCCTTCAAGTTCTCGGGCCACTTGGCAAACTTGAACTCGATCTTCAACCCGATCGCGTTCATGTTCTTTTGCCACAGCTCGTCCAGTTGGCGCTGGGTGGCGTCGGGCTGGGTGCTTTTTACCAGCACCAGCGGCCGGCCGTCGGGCTGGTCGCGCCAGCCGTCGCCGTCGCGGTCGATGTAGCCGTACAAATCGAGCAGGGCCTTGGCCCGGGCGGGGCTGAACTGCCCCATCTCGCTGCGGTAGGCCGGGTCGTAGCCGGTGGTGTGCGGCACGGTTGGCGATTGCGCCGGGATGGCCTGGCCACGCCGGCCCAGCGTGATCTCACGCGGCACGTCCACGCCCAGGTTGATGGCCCGGCGCAGCGCCACTTTGTCGGGCGTGTAACCGCCCACCAGCGGGTCGTCCATGTTGTAGACCGTGAGCACACTCTCGGGGCCCACGGTGCGGTAGCCCACGATGCCCTGCTTGACCAGGTTGGGCGCCAGCTTGCCGCCGGGCATGGCGGCGTTGACAAACTCCTCCGGCACGCGCTCGATCAAGTCTTGCTGCCGGTTCAAGAACGACAGCCAGCGCGGCTGCTGCTCTTCGATGATCGACACCACTACTTTGTCGAGCATCGGCAGGCGCCGGCCCTTGAAGCGTGCCAGCAGCGCCTGGCCTTCGGCATCGCCCGGTGCCGGCTCGGCCTCGTCCTCATAGTGGCGCAGCCGGTAGCCGGGGTTGCGCGCCAGCACGATCTCGGAACTGCGGCGCCAACTGGCCAGCCGGAACGCGCCGGTGCCCACCGGGTGCTCGGCCAGCTTGTCGCCATAAAACTCGGCCACCTCACGCGCCACCGCGCCGTACAGGCCGGTGTCGGCCAATATTTCCACCAACCGGGGCCGGGGCTGGGCGGTCTGCAGCGTCAGGGTGTAGCGGTCGGTGGCTTGCAGGCCGGGCACCGGCCGGTCGTAGTCGAAGGCGATGCGCTTGTCGAGCGCCTGCTTGCGCTGGTCGGCCAGGCCGACCAGGGTCAGCTCTTCAATCTCGCTCCAGGCCGGGCTTTTGGTGGCCGGGTCGGCAAAGCGCTTGAGGGCGTAGACGTAGTCCTGGGCCACCAGCTCGCGTCCTTTTCCGGGCACAGCGCCTTTGAACGCCGGGTCGTCGGCAAAGTAGATGCCGGGCCGGATGCGGATGGTGAAGTGGCGCAGGTCGGCCGATATCTCGGGCATCGCCGCCGCCGTCAGCGGCTTGATCTTGACCGGCCGCGCCAGGTGGTCATAGAAGAACAGGCCTTCGAAGATGTGTGAAGTGATGATGCGCGAGTACAGATCAGAGATCTTGGCCGGATCAAAGCCGGTCTCGGCCACGCGAAAGGCATAGCGAAAGACGTGGCCGGCGGCAGCGGCAGCGGCGGCAGGCGCTGGCGCGCTGTCGGGGGCGGCCAAGCCGCTGGGCCCCAGCAGCAGGGCCAACCCCCAGGCCAGCAGGGGCCGAAGGGCGTGGCGGCGGCGCACATCGGGATGGCATGGCATGCGATCAGGCCCTCAAATCGCGGCGGCGCGCCGGGCGGGGTCGATGTCCACCTGGTGCCACCAGTCATACCAGAACGGCGCGCGCCGGTAGCCCGTCACCCAGGGGTGCAGCAACTCATTGGCGATGCGGTGCACCAGCACCTTGTATGGCATGTAAGCCACCGCAATGCGCTTGCATTCGAGAAACAGCGCCTCGCGCTCGGGCCCGTCGGGCAGAGCTTGCATGCGCTCGTACAGCACATCAAACGCCGGCAGCTTGAAGCGCGCCAGGTTTTGCTGGCCGGCTTGCGGGCCGTACCAGCGGGCCAGCGCACTCTGGCCGTCCGGCACATCGGCTGAGGAGCCCAGCATCCACATTTGCAAAGAGCCGCCCAGCGCGGATTTCATGTGCGACGGCCACTGCGCGATCTCAAAATCACAGCGCACGCCCACCGCCGCCAGGCAGCGCCGCCAGACATCGTTGAACAGCCGGTAAATCTGCTCGGGCTCGGTGGACATCACCAGCTTGAGCGGCGTGCCGTCGGGCATCTCACGCCAGCCGTCGCCGTCGCGGTCAAGGTAGCCGTGCAGATCGAGCAAGGCCTTGGCACGCACCACGCTGTGCTCGCTCATCTCGCTGCGGAAGGCCGGGTCATAGCCGGTGGTGCCGGGCAATACCGGCGATTGCGCCGGCACTGCCTGGCCACGCCGCACCAGCCGCACCTCACGCGCTACGTCATAGGCCAGTGACAGCGCCCGGCGCAGCGCCACTTTTTCGGCCGTGTAGCCGCCCACCACCGGGTCGTCCATGTTGAAGTACAACATTGCACAGTCGCTGCGCAACGCCCGGTGCAACTGCACGCCGCGCTTGGCCAGGTTGGGCGCGAGCTTGCCGTTGGGCACGGCCAGCATCGCAAACTCCAGCGGCACCGAGCCGGTGTTGGCCGCCAGGCAATCGATCTCGGCGTTCAGGAACGACAGCCACTGCGGCTGGTTCTCTTCGATGATGGCCACCTCCACCCGGTCCACCATCGGCAGGCGCCGGCCTTTGAAGCGGGCCAGGATGGCCTGGCCTTCGGCGTCACCGGCGGCGGGCTCGGCCTGGTAGGTTTCTGTGCGGAACTGCGGGTTGCGCTCCAGCACGATCTTCGAGCCGCGCACCCATTGCTTGAGCCGGAACGGCCCGGTGCCCACCGGGTGCTCGCCGATCGACTCAGCGTAGAAATCCACCACCTCACGCGCCTGGGCGCCCAGCAGATCGGGTGCGCATAGTATCTGGACGAAGCGCGGCCGGGACGCCTTGAGCGTGAAGCGCACGGTGTGCGCATCAAGCGCCATCAGCCCGGCGATGGGGCTGTCGTAGTCGAAGGGCTTTCGGCCGTCCAGCGCGGCCTTGCGGGCCTCGGCCAGGCCGACAAAACCGACATCCAGCACGGTGGTGGCGGCCGGGCTTTTGTTGGCCGGATCGACCACCCGCTTGAAGGCGTACAGCAGATCCTCGGCCACCAATGCGCGCTTGCGGCCTTTGAAGGCCGGGTCATCGGCGAAGAAGATACCGGGCCGCAGCCGCACCGTCCAGACTTTGAAATCGGCCGATGCCTCGGGTGGGCCCAGCGCCAGGTTGGGCACCACCTTGGCCGGCCGGGCCAGCGCGTCGTAAC
>JANMKO010000783.1:0-1682 GCA_031372085.1 Betaproteobacteria bacterium | reverse complement strand
GCCGCTGCAAACATTCGTCACATTGCATGGCAGCTGGTGAAAAGGTCGCCCGTCATGCTTCTGGTCAGGTTGTCACCCGCTTGCACCGGGCCGGCAGCAGGCCCCGAAGGAGAGACGATGACGCGCACCAACCCGTATGAGCACGGCCTTGACAAAAACGAGGCCAATTTTGTGGCCCTGTCGCCGCTCAGCTTCATTGAGCGCACGGCCAGCGTCTACCCCGACCGCGTGGCCGTCGTCTACGGCTCGCGCCGCCAGACCTGGCGCGACACCTACGCCCGCTGCCGGCGCCTGGCCAGCGGGCTGGCGCAGCGCGGCATCGGCGTGGGCGACACGGTGGCGGTGATGCTGCCCAATGTGCCGGCGATGTTCGAGGTGCACTTTGGCGTGCCGATGACCGGGGCGGTGCTCAACACCCTCAACACCCGGCTCGATGCCGAGGCGATTGCCTTCATGCTTCAGCACGGTGAGGCCAAAGTGCTGCTGATCGACCGTGAGTTTGCCGGCCTGGTTGAAAAGGCCCTGGCGATGATGGGTGACCGGCGCCCGCTGGTGATCGAGGTCGAGGATGAAGACGCACCGGCCGGCAAATCGTTGGGCGACGTGTCTTATGAGGTGTTTCTGGCCCACGGCGACCCGGCTTTTGTCTGGCAATTGCCCGCCGACGAATGGCAGGCGATTGCGCTGAACTACACCTCGGGCACCACCGGCAACCCGAAGGGCGTGGTCACCCACCACCGCGGCGCCTACCTCAACGCGGTGTGCAACGTCGTCACCTGGGAGATGCCGCGCCACGTCACCTACCTGTGGACGCTGCCGATGTTCCATTGCAACGGCTGGTGCTTTCCGTGGACCCTGGCCCTGCAGGCCGGCACCAGCGTGTGCCTGCGCAAGGTGGAGGCCGGGCCGATCTTCACGCTGATCCGCGAGCACCGGGTCAGCCATTTGTGCGCCGCGCCCATCGTTTACGGCCTGCTGATCAATGCGCCCGACGCGCAGCGCGCCGGCATCGGCCACGCCCTGGTCGGCCTGATCGCCGGCTCGGCCCCGCCGGCCGCCATCATCGAGGGCTGCGAGCGCATCGGCATCGGCATCACCCATGTCTACGGCCTGACCGAAACCTACGGCCCGGCCGCCGTCTGCGCCCAGCAAACAGACTGGGCGGCGCTGCCGATTGGCGAGCGGGCCCGGCTCAACGCCCGCCAGGGCGTGACGTCGCCGCTGCAGCAGGCGATCACGGTGCTGAACCCGGAAACCATGCAAGCCGTGCCGGCCGATGGCCAGACGATGGGCGAGATATTTTTTCGTGGCAACGTGGTGATGAAGGGCTATCTGAAGAACCCGACCGCCACCGAAGAGGCTTTTGCCGGCGGCTGGTTTCACACCGGCGATCTGGCGGTGGTGCAGGCCGACGGCTACGTCAAGATCAAAGACCGCAGCAAGGACGTGATCATCTCGGGCGGCGAGAACATCTCCAGCGTCGAGGTCGAGGAGGTGCTGTACCGCCACCCCGACGTGCTGCTGGCCGCCGTGGTGGCCCAGCCCGACGACAAGTGGGGCGAGGTGGCAGCGGCGTTTGTGGAACTGCGCACCGGCGGCACCGCCACCGAGGCCGACATCATCGACCACTGCCGGGCGCAGATGGCGCGCTTCAAGGTGCCCAAGCAGGTGATCTTTGGCCC
>JANMKO010000778.1:0-3387 GCA_031372085.1 Betaproteobacteria bacterium | reverse complement strand
GAGCCCACCACGGCACTGGACGTGACGATCCAGGCCCAGATCCTCGACCTGCTCAAAGACCTGCAGCGCGAAAAGCGCATGGGCATGTTGCTCATCACGCACGATCTGGCGGTGGTCTCGGGCATGGCGCACCGGGTGGCGTTGATGTATGCCGGGCAGATCATCGAGGTGGCGCCGGCCGCCACATTTTTTGCCACACCCAAGCACCCCTACGCCCGCGCGCTGATGCGGGCGTTGCCCGGCAGTGAGCGACGTGACGCGCCACTCGAAGCCATTGCCGGCACCGTGCCGCCACTGACACAGCACTTTGCCGGTTGCCGCTTTGCGCCACGCTGCACCCAGGCCATGCCGCATTGCGCCAGCACCTTGCCCACGCTGGACGCGGTGGCAGCGCAGCACCAGGTGCGCTGCTTGCTGTATGCGCCCGGGTTTGGGGCAGGCCATGCCCCCGGCAGTGCATCCGGCTGTGCCCCCGGCGCCGTGGCCACCGCCGCCCCGCTGCCAGCGCAGGCGGCGGCACAGCCGGCACCCGCACGCCTGCCGGCCAACGCCGCCGGCCCTTTGCTGGTGGTGCAAGACCTGCGGGTGCGATTTGCCGTCCGGGGCGGGCTGACGCAGCGCGTGAAAGGCTATTTCGACGCGGTGGGCGGCGTGTCGTTTGACGTCCGCCAGGGTGAGACGCTGGCCCTGGTGGGTGAATCGGGCTGTGGCAAGACCACCACCGGCAAGGCCATCGTGCAGTTGCTGCGGCGCGTGGCCACGGTGGACGGCCGGGCCTTGCTGGACGGGCGCAACCTGCTTGACATGCAGGGCGCCGAGTTGCATGCCGCGCGGCGCCAGGTGCAGATCATCTTTCAAGACCCGTTTGCGTCGCTCAACCCGCGCATGCGGGTGGCTGAAATCCTGGACGAAGGTCTGGCCGCGCTGCAACCGCAAACCACACCCGATGAGCGCCTGCACCGCATCACGCTGATCACCGAGCAAGTGGGCCTGCGCCGCGACGCGCTGGCGCGCTATCCGCATGAGTTCTCAGGCGGCCAACGCCAGCGCATCGCGATTGCCCGGGCGCTGGCGGTGCAGCCCCAGCTGATCGTCTGCGACGAGCCGACGTCGGCGCTGGATGTGTCGGTGCAGGCCCAAATCCTGAACCTGCTGCGTGACTTGCAGCGTGAGCTGGGCGTCAGCTATTTGTTCATCACGCACAACATTGCGGTGGTGGCATACATCGCCGACCGGGTGGCGGTGATGCGCGCCGGCCGCATCGTGGAGCAGGGCGATTGCGCCGATGTGTTGAACCGGCCGCAAGACGACTACACCCGCACGCTGCTGGCAGCGGTGCCGCAGATGTAGCCAGTCGCGCACACCCGCCTCTCTGTCAGCCGTTAGAACCGGTAGGCATTGCCAGTGCGATCAATGCCTTGGTCAGCAGTTGGTCAGCGGGCAGGTCGCCTTGACCACCACGATGAGGTGCACAGCAGCAGGGCGTGCGCTGAAATCAATGCATCGCGCAGCACGGCCCAACGCCGCTCCTACGCATGGGGGTATTCATGTGCCAGGATGCAGCGGCAAGTTTCCCAGTCTTGCGATGCGCCAGCATCGCCGCCCGGTTGGCGTTGATACGGATGTGAGTTGGCATCGGCGTTTCGACCCGATCTCCACTGGACCCAGTGGCAGTCGATTGGCCTGAAACCTGGCGTTTTGATATCGTGATATCTTTTAAGGACGCATCATGGCCCAATTCACCGTTCGAAACCTTGAAGACCAGGTCAGAGACCAGCTCAAGCTGCGTGCGGTGCGCCACGGCACCAGCTTGGAAGCGGAGGTGCGCGATATCCTGCGCAACGCCGTTAAAACGGACGCGCAAGTGCCAAACCAAGGGCTGGGCAGCCGCATCGCCGGCAGGTTTGCCAAGGTCGGCTTGACGGAGCCCTTGCCCGAGTTGCGTGGGCAGCCAGCCATGCCTGCTGCGTTTGATGCGGCATGATCATTCTCGACACCAATGTGTTGTCTGAGTTGATGCGACGCGCGCCCGATCCTGCCGTGCTGGCCTGGCTGGACCGGCAAGCACCGTTGTCAGTGTGGATCACGGCCATCACCGTGTTCGAGTGCCAGTTTGGATTGGCTTTGATGCCGTTGGGACGCCGCCGCCAAGCGCTGGAAACATCGTTTGCAGCACTGTTGGCAGAAGACTTGGACAAACGCGTGCTGGCTTTTGACACCGGGGCTGCGGCCCAATCGGCAACGCTGGCCGCGCAACGTCAATTTGGCTGGCCGGCCAGTGGACATGCGCGACACCCAGATCGCCGGCATTGCCCAGTCCCACCGCGCCACGTTGGCCACCCGCAATCTCAAGCACTTTGAAGGGTTGAGCGTACCGGTCGTCAACCCCTGGGGCTGACGCCACCGCGCTGCGGGCATCGTTCCGGCGGGTTCGAGCATGGCCTCCAGCGTGTCTCGCAAGCGGCAAAAGCGCGTCAATGGCCAGGCTCCGTGCTGCGCACCGCGTCGCGGATGGGCCGGGCGGGGCTCATGTGGTCACCAGTTGGATGGCTTGACGCCTGGCTTCGGCCAGCACCAGCCTGTCATTGGGCTCACTGCCGGCGGCCACCAGGATGTCGATGCGCCGCTCGCCCAACAGCCGGTACAGCCGCGCCGCCAGGCGGGTACGAAGTTAAACCTGGGCCGTGGCGCCAAGGGGTGCGGGTGGCTCTACCAGCAGATCGATATCACCACCGCGCCGACAGCCGTCCGTGCGCGAGCCAAACAGCGAGACGCACGTTCCGGGCGGCAGCACCGCTGCTGCCGCTTGGGCGATGGCGCGCTGTTCGTCGAGGGTCAAACGCATAAAATCAGTATAGCCAGCGGGTGCTGAGGGGCAACAAGCAGGCCTGCGTTGAATCGCTTGGCGACTAATTGCAATCTGATATCTCGATACTTTTTTTCAACGGAGGCGGCCAGGCGCCTCAGCCCATTTCAGGTGCTGCGCGGCGGGCGGATCAGTGTCTCGGCCGCAATACCCAGCCCCTTATGCAGGCGCCACACCATGGCCATGCTCAGCCGCCGCTTGCCACTCAGCACCTCCGACACGCGGCCCCGGCTGCCGATCATGGGCTCCAGGTCGCGGTTGGTCAGCCCCTGCTGGTCCATGCTGAACTTGATGGCCTCAATCGGGCCAGGCGGCAGCACCAAAAAGTGCTTGGCCTCATAGGCCATCACCAGCGCGATCAGCGCCTCAAAGTGCGCACCTTCGTCGCTGTCCGGCTCAGGGTCAGTGTCAAAGCAGGGCTCCACCCGCTTGAGCGCCGCCTGGTAATCGGCATCGGTGCGAATGGGGCGCAGCGTGAATCGGTCGTCGATCATGGTTTGGGTTCCACAGTGGCGGCATCG
>JANMKO010000776.1:0-3581 GCA_031372085.1 Betaproteobacteria bacterium | reverse complement strand
TCTTCCAGCTCAGCCTTGGCCATCTCGATGTCCAGCCGTTCCATCGCGTCGGCCGCCTCGCAGGCCGCCGCTTGCGCATACAGCTTTTCAGCCTCTTTCATGCGCTTTTCGCCCTCCAGCATCACCATGCCGTTGGCGTATTCCACCAGCGCGATGGCCGAGGCCGGGTTCAATTTGATGGCTTGCTGAAACAGCTTGAGCCCGGTGGCGGCGTCCGCGCCCTGGGTGCGGCCCAGCAATTTGCCCACCTTGTCGATCACCTCGGCATGAAACGCGCCCAGCGCGATGTGCGCATCGGCATGCTGCGGCGCCAGCTTGATCGTGGTCTCCAGCGCCCCTTTCACCTTGCTGCCCAGCCCCTGCGTCAATGCCTTGGCCACGCTGATGCCCTGGCTGTAGCGGCCCAGCGCGTAAGCCAGCCAGTAATGCGCATTGGCATTACCGGGGTCGGCGGCGGCCTGCGCTTCGGCCCGGGCGGCCACCTCCTGGAACATCGCCAGCCGGGTTTTTTCGCTTTTTTCCAGATAAGTGGCGTAAATCGACTGCGCCTTGTTGGCCACGGTGATGCCCGTACCGCCCAATTTGAGCCCGGCGTCAAACGCGGGCTGAAACTCACCCGCGTGGAACAGCGCCCAGGCCGCCAGCAGCGCGGCGTCTTTGGGCAGCGGCTCGGCGTCGCCGGCATGCAGCCGTGGCCAAGCTTTTTTCAGCGCGGCGCTGGTCAGGGTGTAGTTGGCATCGCTGTAGGGAAATGCAGTCCATTTGGCCATCGGTTTGTCTCCGTTTTGGGGGGGAATCAGGGCGTGCTGCGGTAGGCGCCGGCGATCTGGAACAGATGCTCACGCGATTTCGGCTCAAGGTAGGGCATCAGCAGCGACAGCACGTGGTAGGCACCGCGTGACAGCGCAGCCGCCGCGCTCTCGGGCTCGAGTGCGCGGCGCGGATCACGCACGTACTCGTAGCTCAGCCAGTAGGTGAGCACCACCACCATGCTGCTGGCCACCGGCTCAGCCTCACGCCGGTCGATGCGCAGGCTGCTGTTGCGCGCCAGGCCGTCCAGCACCTGGCCCACGGCGCGGGATTTGTTCTTCAGCACAAACTGAAAGTGCGTCTCCAGCCGGCGGTTTTTGCTCAGCAAATCGTTCAAATCTCGGTACAAAAACCGGTACTGCCAGATCAGCTCAAACAGCATGTGGAAAAACAGCCAGGCGTCTTCCACATTGCGCACGTTGTCTGCTGCTTGCAGCAGGTCATTCAAGCCCCCCTCAAAGGCCGCGAACAGCGAGTTGATCAGCTCGTCTTTGGCGGGGTAGTGGTAGTACAGATTGCCCGGGCTGATGCCCATCTCGGCTGAGATCAGCGTGGTGCTGACATTGGGCTCACCGAAGCGGTTGAACAGGTCCAGCGTCACCTCCAGAATGCGCTCGGCCGTGCGGCGCGGCTTCTTGGCGGCTGATTTGCCGGCCGGTTTGCTGGCCGGTTTGCTGGCCGGTTTGTTGGCAGACGCGCCGGGCGGCGGGTTTTGGGGCGGCGGTTGGGATGGGTGCATGGCGTGCCGGCAATCTAGCACCAAGCCCGGGCCCCGCGATTGATGGCAAGCCCCTACCCGCAAACGCCCGCTCCCTACAATCGTGCCCCATGCCCGCCGTCAGCTTTCAACAGGTCACCAAGACCTACGCCGGGGTGCGCGGCTTGTTTCGCGCCCTCGACAACGTCACTTTCGACATCCAGCAAGGTGAGTTTTTTGGCCTGCTGGGCCCCAACGGCGCCGGCAAGACCACGCTGATCAGCATCCTGGCGGGCCTCACCCGGCCCAGCAGTGGCCGGGTGGTGGTGATGGGCCACGATGTGCAGCGCGACGAGACGGCAGCCCGGCAATCGCTCGGCATCGTGCCGCAAGAGCTGGTGTTCGACCCGTTTTTCACCGTCCGTGAGGCGCTGCGCATCCAGAGCGGCTACTTCGGCGTGCGCAACAACGGGCCCTGGATCGATGAGCTGCTGGGCCACCTGGGCCTGGCCGACAAGGCCGATGCCAATATGCGCCAGCTGTCAGGCGGCATGAAGCGCCGGGTGCTGGTGGCCCAGGCGCTGGTGCACCGGCCGCCGGTGATCGTGCTGGACGAGCCCACCGCCGGGGTGGATGTTGCGTTGCGCCAGACGCTGTGGGCCTTTATCGCCCGCCTCAACCGCGAGGGCCACACCGTCTTGCTGACCACCCACTACCTGGAAGAAGCCGAGGCGCTGTGCCACCGCATCGGCATGCTCAAGCAGGGCCAACTGGTGGCGCTGGACCGCACCGCCAACCTGCTGTCGGCCACCGCCAGCACGATGCTGCGCTTCAAGACCGACCAGGCCCTGCCGGCCGCGCTGGCCGAGCAGGCCCGCATCACCGGCCGCATCGTGCAGCTCAAGGCGCGGGATGCGGCCGATGTTGAGCGGCTGCTGGCCGCGCTGCGCGAGGCCGGCGTGCGCATCGAGGACATGGAGATCGGCCGCGCTGATCTTGAAGATGTGTTTCTGGAGATCATGCAGGCCGGCGGCGCCGCCGTGGCCACCACCGCCGCCCCGGGGGTGGCCGCATGATCCGGCTGGCCGGCGCCTACACGCTGTTCGAGAAAGAGGTGCTGCGCTTCTGGAAGGTGAGCTTCCAGACGGTGGCCGCGCCGGTGCTCACGGCGGTGATGTATTTGCTGATCTTCGGCCATGTGCTGCAGGGCCGGGTGGAGGTGTTTGCCGGCGTGGGCTACACCAGCTTCTTGATCCCCGGGCTGGTGATGATGAGCGTGCTGCAAAACGCCTTTGCCAACACGTCCAGCAGCCTGATCCAGAGCAAGATCACCGGCAACCTGGTGTTTTTGCTGGTCTCGCCGCTGTCGCACTGGGCCTGGTTTGCGGCCTATGTGGGCGCCAGCATGGTGCGCGGCGTGGTGGTGGGGTTGGGGGTGTTTGTGGTCACGGTGTGGTTTGCCCCGCCAGCCTTTGCCCAGCCACTGTGGATCATCACGTTTGCGCTGCTGGGCTCGGGCATGCTGGGCGCGCTGGGGTTGATCGCCGGGCTGTGGGCCGAAAAATTCGACCAGATGGCGGGCTTCCAGAACTTCATCATCATGCCGATGACGTTTTTGTCCGGCGTCTTCTACTCGGTGCACTCGCTGCCCACCTTCTGGCTGCAAATCAGCCACCTGAACCCGTTTTTCTACATGATCGACGGGTTCAGGCGCGGGTTTTTTGGCACCAGCGATGTCTCGCCTTGGCTCAGCCTGGCCATCGTCGGCGGCAGTTTTGTCATCGTCTCGGCCATCGCGCTGCGCCTGCTCAAGACCGGCTACAAGCTGCGCGCCTGATCGCCGTCGGGCCCCGGGCGGCGGGTGGCCCCTCTGAGATAATCGGCCGATGGAAAACCCAACCGCTGACGACGTTCGCAGCTTCATCGCCGCCGGGCTGGCTTGTGAGCATCTTGAAGTTGAAGGTGACGGCCAGCATTTTTTTGCCACCATCGTCTCGCCTGACTTTGCCGGCAAAAACCGGGTGGCCCGCCACCAGCGGGTGTACCAGGCGCTGGGCGACCGGATGCGGGCGCA
>JANMKO010000738.1:0-2383 GCA_031372085.1 Betaproteobacteria bacterium | reverse complement strand
CTTCTTGCGCGCCGGCCATGCGCCTACGCTGTTTGCGTCGTTTTTTTACTTTGCGTTTTCTTGCTGCATCTGGGTGCTGAATGGGGCGATGGCGCCGTTCATCAGTGAGACCTTCAACCTCAGCCCGGCGCAAAAAGGGCTGATGCTGTCGGTGCCCATCATCGCGGGCGCGCTGATGCGCTTTCCGCTGGGCCTGCTGTCGCAGTACATCGGCCGCAAGAACGCCACGCTGGTGGAGATGGCGCTGATCGCGGTGGCCATGCTGTTTGGCTTCTTCTTTGTGCACAGCTTCAATGATTTGCTGGCCATGGGCGTGCTGCTGGGCATTGCCGGGGCCAGCTTTGGCGTGGCGCTGTCGCTCGGTGCGGGCTGGTTTGCGCCGCAGCACAAGGGCCTGGCGATGGGGCTGGTGGGCGCGGGCAATGTGGGCACGGCGGTGTCGGTGCTGGTGGCGCCACCGCTGGCCCAGTGGCTGGGCTGGCAGGCGGTGTACGGCGTGGCGGCGGTGGCCATCCTGCTGCCGATGGTGGTGATGATCGTATTGGCCAAAGAGCCGCCCGATGTCGACAGCCATGCCGGCCTGCGTGAGCACGTGGCCTGCCTGTTCGAGAAAGACGGCTGGGTCTTCAGCCTGATCTACGGCGTGACCTTTGGCGGCTTCATCGGGTTGATCACGTTTTTGCCGAGTTATTACCACGATCAATTCAGCGTCAGCAAGGTGCAGGCCGGCCAGTTGACGATGCTGGCGGCCTTCATGGGCGCGGCGGTGCGGGTGCTGGGTGGCTGGATCTCTGACCGCTGGGGCGGCGTCAACACGCTGACGCTGGTGTTGGGGGTGGTGGCCATCACGCTGGTGGGCGTGGGCCTGTCCAGCGCATCACTGGCGCTGACCACCGTGCTGCTGATCGTCTGTTTTGCCGCGCTGGGCGCGGGCAACGGCGCGGTGTTCCAGCTGGTGCCGCTGCGCTGGCCCACCACCACGGCGGTGGCCGGCTCGATGATCGGTGAGATCGGCGCGCTGGGCGGCGGGCTGGTGCCCAATGCGATGGGGCTGTCCAAACAGTATCTGGGCACCTACCTGTGGGGCTTCGTCTTGTTCGCGGTGCTGGCGCTGGTGATGCTGGCGGTGATGCGCACGATGCAGATCCGCTGGACCCGCACCTGGGCTGAAAAAGGCGGCCGGGCCCGGGCCCAGCCAGCGCTGGCCGGCACGCCAGGCCAGCGGCCGGCGGGGTTGCGGCGGGTGGGGTGAGCGGACTAGCCGGTGAACGGATTGACCAGCCGCACCCCGGTGCCGCAGAAATCGGCGGTATTGCGCGTCACCACCGTCAGGTCATAGACGAGCGCGGTGGCGGCGATCTGCTTGTCCAGCGCATGCGCGGGGTCGGGCACCCGCAGGCGGCCCCAGACCTGGGCCGCCTGGGCATCAAAAGGCAGGATGTGGTCGTCGTAGCCGTCCAGCACGCCTTGCAACCAGGTGGCCAGCAAGGCGGACTGGCCCAGGTCACCCCGGTGGCGAATCAGATCGACGCCCCTTCGCAACTCGCCCACGCTCACCACTGACAGATAGACCGCCTGCCCTTGCGCCGCCGCCTGGCTAAAAAACGCGCGCACGCCCGGATCGGCCCGGTCGCGCTTGCGCGCCTCGCTGATGACATTGGTGTCAATCAAATACACCGGGCGCCTCGGCGGCGGGGTGCGGCGGATTGATGCGCTCAAAATCAGCGTCCAGACCGACATCGGGCATTGCCGCCAGCACCTCGGCAAAGCTGCGCTGGCGCGGGCCGGTGAGTACCTGTGCCAGGATCGCCCGATGCTCTGCCTCGGCACTGTGGCCCATCGCGCCAGCGCGCTCTTTGAGCGCCCGGACCAGCGTTTCATCCACCCCTCGAACCAGCAAATTGGCCACGGCTTGCTCCTGCATCTGTCGATGCTATCGATGATAGCAATCCAGGACAGACGGGTCAACCCACGGCGGGGTGGCGCGGCTGTCAGCGGCCGTCAACGCGGCAAAAAAAACAGCCACACCAGCAGCAGCCCATTCAGCAGCACCGAGAACGCCAGCGCCAATTGCCACACCGCCAGCGGATCGCGCCGCAGCAGCGGCGTGGGCGCCGGGGCGCTGACGGGCCGGGCGGCGCCGCGCGCCAGCGCCAGCAGCAGCTCTTCGGCGGTCTCGAAGCGCAGCGCCGGCTCGCGCGCCACGGCCTTGCGCAGCAGATGGTCGAGCCAGATCGGCACGTCGGGCCGCAGGCGCGACGGCGGCGTGGGATCACGCCGGTAGCGCTGGCCCTGGAACGGCTCGATCTCACCGTACGGCAGCCGGCCGGTGAGCCACTGGTACAGCGTGACGCCGAGCGCAAACAGGTCACTGCCGGCATCG
>JANMKO010000681.1:0-3934 GCA_031372085.1 Betaproteobacteria bacterium | reverse complement strand
CAGCACCTGCTGTCGCCGCCCGCGCCCGGCTTCATGCCGGCCGCCCCGGCGATGCGCGACGTGTTCGACGATCTGCGGGCCCACCAGCTGGGCGTGATGGCGGGCATGAAGGCCGCGCTCGACGGCGTGCTGCAGCGCTTCGACCCCCAGCAGCTTGAGGCCCAACTGGCCACCCGCTCGACATTGGCCAGCCTGATCCCGGCCACCCGCAAGGCGCGCCTCTGGGAGCTGTTCCAGCAGTTGTTTGGCCAGTTGTCCAGCGAAGCGCAGGACGATTTCGACAAATTGTTCGGCAAGGCCTTCCTGAGCGCCTACGAGGCCCAGCTGGACCGCCTGCAAGCCGAACCCGGGGCGAGGTAGGCGTGATGTTGGCACTTGAAGTGGCCCTGCTCTCCGACCGTGGCGGCCGCCCGTACAACGAGGACGCCTGCGGCCATTGGCACTCTGACCGCCACCTGTGCTGTGTGCTGGCCGATGGCGCCGGCGGCCACGGCGGCGGCGACATCGCGTCCAAGGTGGCCGTGCAAGAGCTGATCGGCCGGTTCTCGCAGGCGCCGTCCGGCGACGGCCAGGCGCTGGGCCTGCTGCTGCGCCAGACCAACGACGCGCTGATCGGCCAGCGCGTGCCCGGCACGCCCCGGCAAGACATGCACAGCACCGCCGTCTGCCTGGTGATCGATTTTGTCGACCACCGGGCGCACTGGGCCCATGCCGGCGACTCCCGCCTGTACTGGCTGCGCGCCGGCCAGGTGCATGCCCGCACCCGCGACCACAGCCTGGTGCAGGCGCTGGTAGACGCCGGTGTGCTGCCCGAGGCGCAGATGCAGGCCCATCCGCAGCGCAGTGAGCTGCGCTCGGCGCTGGGCATTCCGTCCGAGCAGCTGCTGGTCAGCAGCGCCAACAGCGCTGACGCGGTGCAGGCCGGTGATGTGTTCATGCTCTGCACCGACGGGCTGTGGGAGTACATCGCCGACGAGGTGCTGGAGCGCACCCTGGCAGCGTCTGCCACACCGCGTGCCTGGCTCGACGCCTTGTCAGCCGAGGTGCTGTCGGCCGCCGGCCACAAGACCAGCCACGACAACTTCACCGCCCTGGTCGTCTGGACCGGCCCCGCCTGACGCACCCCGGAGACCCGCGATGGCGATTCACACCTGCACCGGCGCGATGATGAAGTGCGCGATGGGCGTGGCCCCGTCCAACTTCAACGCCACGCCCAAGATGGTGATGACCGGCAACATGCCGGCCGGCAACATCTTGGATTTTGTGCCGATGTTGAACATCCCACCGTTCGGCATGTGCATGAGCCCGAGCAACCCGACCGTGGCCGCTGCCACCGCTGCCGCGCTGGGCGTGCTCACGCCGATGCCCTGCATGCCGCTGACGGTGGCGCCGTGGGCGCCGGGCGCGCCCACCGTGCTGGTGGCCGGCGCACCGGCGCTGAACAACAGCTCGACCCTGAATTGCACCTGGGGCGGCGTGATCACCTTCATCACACCCGGCCAGTTCACCGAGATGGTGCCGTAAAAAAGCCCGCCAGCGGCACACCGGGCGGGCGGGTTGCCGGCCCGCTGCTGCGGGCCCTCTGGGGCGTCAGTTGGCAGGCTCGGCGCGGCCGATCTCAACCCGGCGGTTTTCAGGTGAAAACGGGTCTTTGGCGTTTTTGGGCACATTCGCCCCCACCCCCACCGGCGTCAGCATCGCCGGGTCGGCGCCTTTTTCGACCAGGTACTCGCGCACCGCCTCGGCCCGTTTTTGCGACAGCGCCAGGTTGGCACTGGCCGCCCCGGAGGCATCGGCATGGCCCTCGATGCGCACCACCTTGCCACTGCCGCGCCGGCTTCGCAGCACATCGGCAAACACCTCAAGCTGCTTCTTCAGCGAGTCGGGCAGGTCAGCCGAGCCGACCTTGAACGACGTGGCCGGCAATGAGTAGCGCATCGTCGGCTTGAAGCCCATGCACTTGAAGCCGGCCGCTTTGAGCTGGTCGCACTGGTCTTCCGGGAACAAGCCTTCGGCCACGCTCTTGGCATCCACCGCCGCCTGGCCCAGATCCACCGCGTCGGCGGTCTGGGCCTGCAAGGGCATCTGCAAAGCCATGCAGCCAATGGCCAGGGCCACAAAACGCAGGGGGTGGAGTGGGTAAGTCATCAGGGCACCTCGGTGGCAAATTGGGTTGGCCCGAAACCGGGCCCGCCCGCCAACTGCCAACTGCCAATCATCTGCGGCAACAGGTGCTTGCCGGCAAATAGCGGGGGTCAGCCCGTCGGGCGCGCCGCATATTAACGCCAAGTTACTTTCGGCAACATCCCCAACCTGGTGGAGTTTTGCGGGGGTCGGCAGCGCATGACTTCTGTGATCGGGCCGTGTATCGTGCAAGGCCGATTTGCCGGGGCTGCGGCGCCCTGACGGGCCGGCCGAAAACAGCCGAAAACGGCCCGGCCGCCCGAAAAGACCCAGAAGCAGAGCGCCCAGATGACTTGGCACAACAAGGTGATGTGGACCGAGGGCATGTTCCTCCAGCCACAGCATTTCCAGCAGCAAGACCGGTATGTGGGCAGGCAATTGGCGGGGCGCTTGTCGTCCTCGGCGCCCTGGCCCTGGGGATTTTTTGCGCTGCAGGTCGATGACGCCGCGCTGCTGCAAGGCCGCATTGCCGTCAACAGCGCCAGCGGCGTGCTGCCCGACGGGCTGGTGTTCTCGGTGCCCGGTGACGACCCCGCACCGCCCGCCTTCGAGGTGCCGGCCGATGCCCGCGACCAGGTGGTGGTGCTGGCCGTGCCGATGGCCCGGCCGGGCGTGGCCGAGAGCGATGTTGAAGCCGCTGACACCGCGATGCCGCCACGCTACCGGGCCAGCCATGTCGATGTGGCCGACAGCCATGCCGCCAGCCTGCGTGAGGCGCCGCTGCAGATCGGCCGGCTGAACCTGCGCCTGATGCTGGCCCGCGACGCCAACGAGGGCTACACGGCGGTGGGCGTGGCGCGCATCGTCGAGCGCCGCGCCGACGGCCGGGTGGCGCTCGATTCAGCCTACGTGCCGCCGATGCTGCATGTGCCGGCGCAGCAAGTGCTTGACGGCTATCTGCGTGAGGCGCACGGCATGCTGCACCAGCGCGGTGAGGCGCTGGCCGGGCGCATGGCGCAGCCAGGCCGGGCCGGCGTGGGTGAGGTGGCTGATTTTTTGCTGCTGCAAGTGGTCAACCGCTTTCAGCCGCAATTGGCCCACCTGCAGCGCCTGCCGGTGCTGCACCCCGAGCGGCTGTATGACCTGCTGCTGGGCCTGGCCGGTGAGCTGTCCACCTTCCGTGAGCAACGCCGGCCGGTGGCCTACCCGGCCTACCGGCACGATGACCTGGCGGGTTGTTTTCGGGCCGTGCTGGCCGACCTGCGGCAGTCGCTGTCGATGGTGCTGGAGCAAACCGCCGTGCCGATCGATCTGCAACCGCGCAAAAACGGCGTGCGGGTGGCCATCATTGCCGACATCGAATTGCAGCGCACGGCCAGTTTTGTGCTGGCCGTCAATGCGCAGATGCCGGGCGATGCGTTGCGGGCGCGCTTCCCCACGCAAGTCAAGATCGGCCCGGCCGAGCGGCTGGTCGACCTGGTCAAGCTGCAACTGCCGGGCGTGACGTTGCGGGCCCTGCCGGTGGCGCCACGGCAGATTCCGTTCCACGCCGGCTTCACCTACTTTGAGCTCGACACCCGGGGCAGTGAGCTGTGGAAGCAGCTGGAGACCTCGGGCGGCCTGGCGATGCACATCGCCGGTGATTTCCCCGGCCTTGAGCTTGAGTTCTGGGCCATCCGCGGTTGAGGGCAGACTTGTGAGCGACAAAGACCCACCGGGCCGGGCCAACCCGCCGCCTGATGCCAACCCGAACCCGAACCCGTTCGCCGCGTTCGAGTCAGACCGGACCATCATCAAACCCAGCGCCGGG
>JANMKO010000628.1:0-2620 GCA_031372085.1 Betaproteobacteria bacterium | reverse complement strand
GCAGGCAGCGCTGGTTGCAGCGGTAGCCCAGGTTGACTTGCAGGGTGGACACGCCAGCGCGGCGCAGCGGCGGGAAATCGGTGGCGGCAAGCAGGGGCAGCGTGGCGTGCATGGTGGGTGGGCGGTGGGCGATGGGCGGTCGGCGGTGGGCGGTGGGCGGTGCACGGCACAGCCAGGCCGTCAGGCTATCCGAAAGTGGCCAGCGGCGGCTTTGCGCGCGGCCATGACCACAGCGCCACGCACCGCTCTTCGCACAGCCGCACCCACCGCTGCACCCACCACCGCTGCACGCACCACCACACGCGCCACCACACGCGCCACCCAAGCGGTCGGCCGATCAACTGCATGGGCCTCTGGCGCGTGAAGAATCGCCTGCTTTGACGGCGGTTTTCCGCCGACCGGCCCGGGATGGCGCGCCCAAAAATGCCGCCACGCCTGGCAAAGCCATTTTTGGAGACCTGCAATGCGCCCCGACATGACCCGACTGCGAGACCAGATCGTGTGGCTTGAAATGACGGATGCCCGCCAGGTGCGCATGGACGCCGCGCGCTACCTGGCCGCAGCGCGGCTGGCGCGCCAGATTGTTGAGCGCGAACTGGGCGGCCTGGCGATGCGGGCATTTGTCAGCGCCACGCTGCCGACCTTGCAAACCGTGGCCGAAAACACCTATTTCGACAACCATCGCTGCTTTGCCGACCTGGACGGCGGTGGTGCTGCGCGGCGCGCCCAGGCCGTGGCCGACCGGCTGTTGCGCGGCCTCGGCGTGGCGCCGGCCTGGCGCACCGACGCGCAGGCGCCGCCAGGCCCGGCCATCGCTGTGGCAGCGCAGCGCACCGAAGACCATCGATGAGCCGATTGAAGCAACTTCTCCAGCGCGCACGCGCCCATCCGCGCGGCTTGCTGGCCCTGTCGGCGGCCCTGTTGCTGCTGTTGGGCCTGCTGGCCCTGCACACCCGGGCCAGCCTGGACGCCGATGCCCGCAAGAGCCCCGAGGCGCGCCAGTTCGAGGCCACGCCCGGCCGCTGGCTGGACCACGACACGACGGTCTCGCAATTTCGGGCCGCGCTGGATGCCGGCGATCTGGCCCAGGTGGCCCTGGTCAGCGGCCAGCCCGGGCTGGTGCTGTACAGCCTGACCAGCGGCGAAAGCGCCAGCGTGATGGTGCCCGGCTGCACGCCACTGGGCTGCGCCGGCACGGTGCTGGACCGGCTGGGCGACAAGAGCGCCGAGACCGGCTTTGCCTTGCTCAGCATCCAGATCGACCCGCGCAGCACGAGCCAGCGTTTGCTGGACAGCGCTGACAAACTGCTGCCGCACCTGCTGCTGCTGGGCATGGTCGTGGTGGTGCTGTTGGCGGCCACCCATTTGCAATCCGGCATCGGCGGCGCAGCGTCCCGGCTGGCGCTGCGCCCGCAAGTGCAGTTTGCCGATGTCGTGGGCAGTGACGAGGCCAAGGCCGCGCTGAACCGGGTGAAGGCTTTCATGCGCGACCCGACCCACTATGCGCGGCTGGGGGCGGCCGCGCCGCGCGGCGTGCTGCTGGTGGGCCCGCCCGGCACCGGCAAAACCCTGCTGGCCAAGGCGCTGGCGGGTGAGAGCAAGGCCAACTTCATCGCGGTGGATGGCTCGTACTTCACCGCCATGTTCTACGGCGCGGGCGTCAGCAAGGTCAAGGCCTTGTTCAAGCTGGCGCGCAACAGCGCGCCGTGCGTGCTGTTCATCGACGAGGTGGACGGCATCGGCAAACGCACCCAGGGCGGCCAGGGCGGGGGCGCTGAATCCGAGCTGAACCGCATCATCAACCGCGTGCTGGTCGAGATGGACGGGTTCGAGGCACTGGACAACGTGGTGGTGGTGGGCGCCACCAACCATGAGGACAACGTCGATCCGGCGCTGCGCCGGGCCGGCCGGTTCGACATGGTGGTCCGCCTCGCGCTGCCGACCTTGCCCGACCGGCAACGGCTGTTTGACTTGTACATCGGCAAGGTGGCCCACGACGGCGCTGCTGACAGCGCCGCGCTGGCGCGCATGAGCGCCGGCATGACGCCGGCCGACATCGCCAACACCGTGAACAAGGCCGCGTCCAGCGCTGCCGAATCGGGTGCGCGGCAGGTGTCGGGCGATCACTTCCTGCGCGCCATCGAGACCCACCAGCTGGGCGGCGAGGTCTCGGCCATCAAATCGCTGCTCACCGCAGACACCCGCCAGCGGCTGGCCTACCACGAGGCCGGCCACGCGCTGGTCGGGCACTGGCTGCAGGTCGGGGCGGTGGAGCGGGTGACCATCGAGCCCCGGGGCCAGGCCCTTGGCGTCACCTACATCCACCGCGACACCGAAGACCCGCTCTACCAGGAGGCCGAACTGAGCAGCCGCGTGGCGATGATGCTGGGTGGCCGTGAGGCCGAGCTGCTGGTGCTGGGCAGCGTGTCCAGCGGCGCGTCGGACGACCTGAAGCGCGCCTCTGAGCTGGCCATCAACATGGTCGGGTCGCTCGGATTCTCCAAGACCTTCGGTTTGCTGAGTGTGGCCGGTGTGCCCAAGGATTTGCTCGGCCCCGACATCCAGGCGGCCGTGCTGCAGGAAGCCCGCGCCCTGCTGGAGCAGGCGCAGGCCCGGTGCC
>JANMKO010000210.1:0-9573 GCA_031372085.1 Betaproteobacteria bacterium | reverse complement strand
CTGCTCCTGGGCCACAGCATGGGCGGCCTGGTGGCCGGCCGCTTCGTGGCCGAGGGCCTGGCGCCGCAGCCGGCGCCCTGGTGGCAGGCGGTGGACGGGCTGGTGATGTCGTCCCCAGCGCTCGACCCGGGCATGAGCCCGGTGCAGAAGTTGCTGCTGGCCGTGGCCGCGCCGCTGGCACCTGACTTCGCCTTGGGCAATGGCCTGAAACCGGCCTGGGTCAGCCGCGATCCGGCGGTGGTGCAGGCCTATGTGGCCGACCCGCTGGTGCACGACCGGGTCACGCCGCGCCTGGTGCGCTTCATCGTCGATGCCGGCCCGCAGGTGCTGCAGGCCGCCCCGCGCTGGCTTGTGCCGACCTTGCTGCTGTATGCCGGCGCCGACCGCTGCGTGGCGCCGCGCGGCAGCGCAGCCTTTGCCGCCGCCGCGCCGGCCGGCGTGCTGCAGCACCGGCGCTACGAGGGCCTGTCGCACGAAATCTTCAATGAGCCCGAGCAGGCCCAGGTCCTGGCCGATCTGGCCGAATGGTTGTCTGCCGGCTGGCCGCCATCGTCCTAAACTGCCTGTTTTGCCTGGGGCAGGGTGCCGGCCGGCGCCCGCCCATTGCCAAGGAAGCCCGCCATGAACGCACGCGACCCCCAGTTGCCCCTGCAGCCCGATGAAGCCAGCGCCCTGGGCGCCTTTGCCAACCGGCGCTGGGACGAGGCCATCGTGCCAGCGCTCACCGACTACATCGCCATCCCGGCCAAGAGCCCGATGTTCGATGCCGACTGGGCCAGCCACGGCTTCATCGAGCGGGTGGTGCGCGATGCGGCCGGTTGGGTCGAATCGCGCAAGGTGGCCGGCTTGACGCTGGAGGTGGTGCGCCTGCCGGGCCGCACGCCGGTGATCTTTTTTGAAATTGAGGGTACCAAGCCGGGCTGCACCGACACCGTGCTGATGTACGGTCACCTCGACAAACAGCCCGAGTTCACCGGCTGGCGCAAGGATCTGGGGCCCTGGACGCCCAAGTACGAGGGCGGCCTGCTCTATGGCCGCGGCGGCGCCGACGATGGCTACGCGGTGTACGCGGCGATCACGGCAGTGGAGTCACTCAAGGCGCAAGGCCTGGCCCACCCACGCATCGTCGGCCTGATCGAGACCTGCGAGGAAAGCGGCTCGGGCGACCTGCCAGCCTACCTGGACGCGCTGCGCACCCGGCTGGGCGCCGTGGCGCTGGTGGTCTGCCTGGATTCGGGCGCCGGCAACTACGACCAGCTCTGGCTCACCACGTCGCTGCGCGGCATGGTGTCGGGCGTGTTGAAGGTGGAGATCCTGACCGAGGGCATCCATTCGGGTGACGCCAGCGGCGTGGTGCCGTCCAGCTTTCGCATCCTGCGCAACGTGCTGGACCGGCTGGAAGACTCGGCCACCGGCCGCCTGCTGCCCGAGAGTTTTCACTGCCGCTTGCCCAGCGACCGGGCCGAGCAGGTGCGCGAAGCGGCCGCCATCCTGGGTGACGCCACCTGGAAGACCTTCCCCTGGGCCTGCGGCGCTGACGGCGGCGCGGCCCTGCCCACCACCACCGACCCGGTGCAGGCGCTGCTCAACCGCACCTGGCGGCCCACGTTGTCGGTCACCGGCGTCGACGGCTTTGCCGAGATGAAGAGCGCCGGCAATGTGCTGCGGCCTTTTACCGCCTTCAAGCTCAGCCTGCGCCTGCCGCCGCTGGTGGACGGGCACCAGGCGTCACTCACCCTCAAAACCCTGCTCGAAGACAACGCGCCGTACAACGCCAAAGTGACGTTCCACCCCGACGGCCGGGCCGGCGCGCTGGGCGCCAACGGCTGGAACGCGCCCACGCTCAGCCCCTGGCTTGAGTCGGCGCTGAACACCGCGTCGCAAGCGCAATTTGGCGCGCCGGTGGGCTACATCGGCCAGGGCGGCACCATCCCGTTGATGAGCCTGCTGCAAAAAGGCTTTCCGGCCGCGCAGATGATGGTTTGCGGCGTGCTGGGGCCCAAGAGCAATGCCCACGGGCCGAACGAGTTTTTGCACGTGCCGTATGCCAAGCGCCTGACGGCGGCGGTGGCGCAGGTGATTGCCGCCTGCCCGTGATGCGGCTTGCGCCGCTCAGCGCATCGAAAACCCGGTGGCCGTCAGCGCGCCGGTCATCGGCTCGATCAGCGCGACCAGCGGCTTGAGTTCGCGGTAGCGCAGCGCCACCCGGCTGGCGTAGCCAAAAAAGCGCGGCAGATCGGCGCTGTAGGCTGGTTTGCCGTCGCGGTGCTTGAGCCGGCAAAAAATGCCCAGCACCTTCAGGTGGCGCTGCAAGCCCATCCACTCCAGCGCGCGCCAGGCCTCGCCAAAATCATCGGCCATCGCATGATCGGCCAGCAGGCCGGCGGCGCGCGCCTGCTGCCACCAGCGCACCGCCCAGTCGATCTCTTGCGCCTCGTCCCACGAGTGGAAGGCATCACGCAGCAGCGATGCGATGTCATAGGTCACCGGCCCGACCACCGCGTCCTGAAAATCCAGGATGCCCGGCCGGGGCGCGGCCAGCATCAGGTTGCGCGCCATCCAGTCGCGGTGCACCGGCACCTGCGGCTGGGCCAGCGCGCGGGCCACCAGCCCATCGCACAGGCGCTGCCACACCGTTTGCTGGGCGGGCGTCCAGGTGATGCCGTGCTCACGGCCCACACACCACTCGGGAAACAGCGCCAGCTCGCGGCGCAGCAGCGCGTCGTCGTAAGCCGGCAGGCCGCTGCCGTGCACCCGGGTTTGAAATTGCACCAGCGCACCCACCAGGCCGCGCATCAGCCCGTCGGCCTCGGCCGGCCCGGCCTGCTGAAGCGCGGTGAGGTACAGATCAGAGCCCAGGTCGGTGAGCAACAAAAAACCCAGCGCCTCGTCGGCCGCCAGCACCTCGGGCGCGTGCAGGCCGGCGGCCTGGATGCGGCGCGCGATGTCGACAAACGGCCGCACATCTTCTTGCGGCGGCGGCGCGTCCATCACGATGCGGCTGATGCCGCCGGCGCCCTGCACCCGGAAGTAGCGCCGAAAGCTGGCATCGGCCGAGGCTGGCGCCAGCGTGCCGGCGTCCAGTTGATGGGCCAGCGCCAGCGGCGTGAACCAGCGCCAGAAGGCGGCTTGCCGGACGGCGTCGGGCCAGGCGATGGCGGGCGGGGCAAGGGTCATCGGGGGATCGCGGTGGGGGGGTGTGCGCCGTGGCAGTGCGGGGTTGGCGCGCCAAAGCCCGGACAGGGGCTCATGGATAATCCGCCGATTCTATGAACCGCCGGGCCCTGCAACCTTGCAAGCTTGCAACCCGGCGACGACATTGCGGCCCTGCGGCGTACCGCAGGCGCGCCGCGCGCCGCCCCTGAAGCCCATGCCCGCCGTGCCGCGTGTTGCCCCCTCTGCTGCCTGGCCGTGCTGCCCGCCAGGCAAACGCCGCCGGCCCGTGGCGCCCCGGCGCCTGGCGCAGGGCCTGGTCGCCAGCGCGGTGGCCGGCAGCCTGGCCGGGGTGGCCGGGGTGGTCGGATTGGTCGGCTTGGTCGTCACCACCACCGCCGCCCGTGCCGAGCCCGCGCTGCTGCTGCGGCCCAGCACCTTGCTGCTGCCCGCGCCCACCGGCGACGCCGCCGCCCAGCGGCCGATGCTGCTGCGC
The DNA here is from genome assembly GCA_031372085.1 of Betaproteobacteria bacterium. GTDB lineage: Bacteria > Pseudomonadota > Gammaproteobacteria > Burkholderiales > Burkholderiaceae_C > Pseudaquabacterium. The sequence continues at coordinate 5,924 of JANMKO010000210.1, read as the reverse complement.
GCCGACACCCTGCGCGTGCGGCCCGACATCGACGCGCTGGCCGAGGGCGATGTTGAGTTCCGCCGCGCCGGCACGGTGATCCGCGCCGACCGCTTCAGCTACGACAGCGCCGACGACCTGGCCATCGCGCGCGGCCAGGTGACGATTGCCCGCGACGGCGTGCGCTACAGCGGCACCGAGTTGCAGCTCAAGGTGCAGCGCTTCGAGGGGTTTTTTCTGCAACCCGCGTTTGAATTTCTCAACCTGGGCGCCGGTGGCCATGCCCAGCGCATCGATTTTCTCGACAGCAGCCGGCTGCGCGCCGAGCGTGCGGTCTACACCAGCTGCCCACGCGACGACGGCACCGAGCCCGACTGGCTGCTGCGCACTGAGCGCATCCGGCTCGACTTTGCCGCCAACGAGGGCGTGGCCGAGGGCGCGGTGCTGCGGTTTCTGGGTGTGCCCATCCTGGGCCTGCCGGTGCTCAGCTTTCCGCTCAACGACGACCGCAAAAGCGGTTGGCTGCCGCCCACCGTGGTGCCGCTGGACAGCCGCAACGGCTTCACGCTGGCGGTGCCGTATTACTGGAACATCGCAGCCAACCGCGATGCCACGCTGATCCCCACCGTGCTGACGCGGCGCGGCCTGGCGCTGGACAGCGAGTTTCGCTACCTGGAGGCCGCGCACAGCGGCCGGCTGCGGCTGAACTGGCTGCCGCTAGACCGGATCACCGGCGGCTCACGCCATGCCTGGGACTTTGACAACGAGGGCCGGCTGTTTGGCACGCTGGACTATCGCGGCACCTTGCGCCGGGTGTCGGACGATGCGTACTGGAAGGATTTCCCACGCTCGATGCCGGGCTCGGTGGTGCCGCGCCTGCTGACACAAGACCTGGCGGCCGAGCAGGTGCTGGCCACGCCGGCCGGCCCGCTCACCGGCTACGCCCGCCTGCAGCACTGGCAGGTGCTGCAAACCGGCAGCGGCAGTGACCTGATCATCGCGCCCTACCAGCGCAGCCCGCAGATCGGCCTGCGGCTGGCGCCGGTGCCCGCGCCGGCCTGGTCGGGGCTGGTGTTGTCGCTGGAGACCGAGGCCAACCGCTTTACCCGGCCCGATGCGTCGGCCAGCAGCGCACTGCCCACCGGCTGGCGCTGGCATGCGCTGGGCCAGGCCAGCCACCCTTTCACCCAGCCCGGTGGCTGGATCACGCCCAAGCTGGGCGTCAACCTGGCGGCCTACCGGCTCGACCCGGCGCCCGCCGGCGGTGGCCCGGGCACGGGCCTGGGCACGGGCCGCCAGACATCGCGGCTGATCCCCACCGCCAGCCTGGACGCCGGGCTGGTGTTTGAGCGCCAGACGCGCTGGTTTGGCCGTGACCAGCGGCAGACGCTGGAGCCCCGCCTGCTGTACGTCAACACGCCGTACCGCAACCAGTCGGCGCTGCCCAACTTCGACAGCGCCGAGCGTGATTTCAACGCCGTGTCCATCTACGCCGAGAACGCTTTCACCGGCATCGACCGCGTCTCCGACGCCCAGCAGGTGACGGCCGGCTTCACCAGCCGGCTGGTGGACGCCCAGACCGGCGCCGAGACGCTGCGCCTGGCAGTGGCCCAGCGCATCCGGCTGCGCGACCAGCGGGTGGTGATCAGCGGCTCGGCACTCGACCGGCGCTTCTCGGACGTGCTGGTGGAGGGCGCCAGTACGGTCTTCAACCCCTGGCAGCTGGACGCGGCGCTGCAATACAACCCCGACGCCCGGCGCGTGGTGCGGTCGATCATCGGCGCGCGCTACTCGCCGTTGCCGTTCCACACCGTCAGTGCGCGCTACCGGCTGGCCAGCGGGCTGTCTGAGCAGGTAGAGCTGGGCTGGCAATGGCCCGTCTACCGGGGCACGGCGCGGCCGGTGGGCGCGGCCGGCGGCTGCGGCGGCACGGTGTATGCGGTGGGCCGGCTGAACTACAGCCTGAAAGACAGCCGCGCCACCGATTCGACCTTCGGCATCGAGTACGACACCGGCTGCTGGATCGGCCGGGTGGTGGCCGAGCGGCTGTCCACCGGCCGGTCTGAGGCCACCACCCGGCTGCTGCTGCAACTTGAGCTGGTCGGCCTGTCGCGCCTGGGCGCCAACCCGCTGCAGGTGTTGAAGGACAATATCCCCGGTTACCGCCTGCTGCGCGAGCCGGGCAACGCCCTGATCCCCACCTTCGAGCCATGACCCCTCTTCACTTCAATCCGCGCTGGCGTGGCGCCGCGCTGGGCCTGGCCGCAGCGGTCTGCCTGGCCAGCCTGCCCGCTGCCGCGCTGGCCCAGGGCAAGTCGCCGGCGGCGCGCAGCAGCAACCGCAACGGCGACTTCATCGTCGCGGTGGTCAATACCGAGGCGGTGACGTCGGTCGAGGTGGCGCAGCGGCTGGAGCGCGCCAGCGCCGACGCCAGGCGCGCTGGCGCCAAACTGCCCGATGCCGACGCGCTGCGCCAGCAGGTGCTGGACGCGCTGATCGACGAGCGGGTGCAGATCACCTTTGCCCGCGAGGTGGGCCAAAAGGTGGACGACAGCGAGATCGACCGGGCGGTGGCCAACATCGCCGCGCAAAACCAGATCACCGTGGCCCAGTTGCGCGACCGGCTGCGCGGCGAGGGCATGGAGATGGTGCGGTTTCGCGGCACCATGCGCGACCAGTTGATGCTGGAGAAGGTGCGCGAGCGCGAGGTCAACACCCGCATCCGCATCACCGACGCCGACATCGAAAAGCTGCTGGACGAGCGCCGCGCCCAGGCCGTCAGCGAGACCCAGTTGAACCTGGCCCAAATTCTGGTGACGGTGCCCGAGGGTGCCAACGCCGAGCTGCTGGCGCAGCGCCAGGCGCGTGCCGACGGCGCGCTGGCGCGGCTGCGCGCCGGTGAGGATTTCTCCAAGGTGGCGCGTGAGCTCAGCGAGGACGGCAACCGCGATGCCGGCGGTGAGATCGGCCTGCGCCCAGCGCAGCGCCTGCCTGACCTGTTTGTCGATGGCGTCAAGGGCCTGGCGGTGGGCCAGATTTCCGCGCCGCTGCGCAGCGCGGCCGGTTGGCACATCGTGAAGGTGATTGATCGCCAGCAGGGCGACGCCTTCCAGGTGACACAAACCCATGCCCGCCACATCCTGCTGCGCGTGTCTGATCGGGCGCAGGCAGCGGCCGTGACGCGCCGGCTGGAGGACTTGCGGCGCCAGATCGAGCGCGGCGAGAAGAAGTTCGAGGATGTGGCGCGTGACATCTCCGAAGACGGCTCGGCGCCCAGCGGCGGTGACCTGGGTTGGGCGTCACCGGGGCAATTTGTGCCCGAGTTCGAAGAGACGATGGCCAAGCTGGCGGCGGGCGGCATCTCGGCGCCGGTGGTGTCGCGGTTTGGCGTGCACCTGATCCAGGTGCTGGAGCGGCGCAGCAGCACGCTCGACCCAAAAGAGGTGCGTGAGCAGGCACGCAGCCAGTTGCGTGAGGCCAAGTACGAGCAGGCCTACCTCGACTGGGCCAAAGAGCTGCGCCTGCGCGCCTACATCGAGCTGCGCGAGCCGCCGCAGTGAAGCACCTGGCGCGCAAGCGCTTTGGCCAGCATTTTTTGACAGACGGCGGCGTGATCGACGCCATCGTGCGGGCCATCGCGCCGCGCGGCGGCGACGCGCTGGTCGAGATCGGCCCCGGCCTGGGCGCGCTCACCCAGCCGCTGCTGGAGCGCTGCGGCGCGCTCACCGTGATCGAGCTCGACCGCAATCTGGCGGCGCGCTGGCGCGGCCGGCCCGGCATCACGGTGATCGAGGCCGATGCGCTGACGGTCGACTTTGCGGCGCTGGCGGCGTCGATCGGTGCATCGCCCGGTGCATCACCCGGCAACCCGCCCGGTGCATCGCCCGGCGGCCCGCCCCCCGCGCTGCGCGTGGTGGGCAACCTGCCCTACAACATCTCCACGCCGATCCTGTTCCACCTGCTGGGCGCCGCGCCGCAGGTGCGCGACCAGCATTTCATGCTGCAAAAAGAGGTGGTAGACCGCATGGCCGCCGCCCCTGGCAGCAAAGATTTTGGCCGGCTGACGGTGATGCTGCAGTGGCGCTACCGCATCGAGGCGCTGTTTGACGTGGCGCCCGAGGCCTTTGACCCACCGCCCCGGGTGCGCTCGGCCATCGTGCGCATGCTGCCGCTGGCCCGCCCGCCGGTGCTGGACGAGGCGCGCTTGCAGGCGCTGGTGACGCTGGCCTTTTCACAGCGCCGCAAGCTGCTGCGCCACACCCTGGGCCGCTGGCTGGACGAGCACCGGTTTGCGGGCCAGTTTGATGTGCAGCGCCGCGCCGAAGAGGTGCCGGTGGCCGAGTACGTGGCGCTGGCACAAGCCACGGCGGCCGGCGGCGCCACGTAAAAAGCGCCCCGCAGGGCGCTTTTTTTGGGGTGATTGCAGGCTGACCGCCGGCTTGATCAGGCGGCGGTGAGCCACATCGCGGTGTCAAACGCGCTGCTCATCATCGGCATGTTCATGCCGAAATTCGGGTTGCTGCCGGTTTTGGACACGGTTTTGGCCGGCGGCTTCTCGGCCACCTGCAGCACCTCACCGGGCCGCTCCCAGGCGCTGGCTTCGGGCGCGCGGGCCACGGCAAACGAGTAGAAGCAACGGAAAGCGATGCGCCGCTCGGCCCAGAAATCGGCCGTGTCGCGGAACACGTCCAGCAATTGCTCACGCGCTTCGCGGTCAAATTTGATGCTGTCGGGCACTTGCTCCAGCACCACCACAAAGCCCGGCTGGCTGCCGGCGCGGTGCACCAGGTCGGTCATGCAATCAAACAGCGCATCAAAATTTTTGCCAAAGTGCGCTGGAAACAAAAACGACTCGGCGATTTTGTCCAGCACATCCTGTTTGGACTGCGCGTCCGTCAGGTTGGCGTACAAAAAATGCTGGCCGGCGGCTTCGGCGGCCAGCATCAAATCTTCAACGCGGTAGGCGCGAATCGCCTGCACGATATTGGGACGGACGGTCTGCAGCAGCATGGTCACGTTCCTCCTGGGCAAAATAACGGTTCCGGATCAAATCACCGATCAAGGCGCGATGCGGTTGAAGCTCGCGTAGTGATCGGCGGTGTAGTAACAGGCATCAGGTTCAGTGGCACGCTGGCCGCCGCAGACGATTCGGCGGGCGCCCCGGTTGCGTGAGCCGGGGGTTGGCACGGTGTATTCGCGGTAGAAACCGCGCTCATGCCGAGGCAAAACCCGCTCAAAATTGCCGAAGACCACGCCGTCCTTTGCAAACGGAAACGGCCCGCCAGCATGGATCAGCCGCTGCGTTTGCTGGGCCTCGGCAGGCAGCGTTACCAGCGCCACCGTGCCCAACCCCGCTGCCGGCCCTTTGGCATTTGCCGCCGTGCCAACCGCCACCGACCCCACCACCGCCACGACCACTGCGCAAAACCCCAGCTTGCGCAGAAGATTCCACCTCGGTTGCCGACCGGCCTTGTCCACTGGTTTACCCTGAATTCTGTGACAGCAATGTTATCGGACCGGGCCCAAAAACTCAAGCGTTTGCCTCATATTTGGGCAGAAATCAAAGGATATGAGTGGGCACTCACGACCGCAAAAATACTTGAAAAATCGAAAGCTGGCGGCTGTCAAGAGGGCAATCGTGCGCAGCGCGCGTTAAGTTTTGTAGCCGGGCGGGCCGGCGCACTGCTTTGGTGAATTGATGCCGGTCAGCGGGCGGCGTTGGCGTCGGCCACCGTCAGCGCCGTCATGTTGACGTTTCGGCGCACCGTGGCCGACGGCGTCAGGATGTGCGCCGGTTTGGCCGCGCCCAGCAGCACCGGGCCGATGGCGATGCCGCCGCCGGCCGCCGTCTTGAGCAGGTTGTACGAGATGTTGGCGGCGTCGATGTTGGGCAGCACCAGCAGGTTGGCCTCGCCGACAAGCGACGAGTTGGGCATCAGCTCACG
>JANMKO010000592.1:0-8884 GCA_031372085.1 Betaproteobacteria bacterium | reverse complement strand
AATCGTGCCGTTGGCGGCGGTGGTGGGCCCGCCCAGGTTGCTGTTGGCCGCGCCGCCGGCCACACTGTTGATCGACGCCACGCTCAATGCGCCGTCCTGGATGGTCGTCTTGCCGGTGTAGGTGTTGGCCCCGCTCAGCGTCACCGTGCCGGCGCCCGTCTTGTTCAATGCCACGCCCACCCCGCCCAGAATGGCGCTGGCCGTGCCGTCCTGCATGTCATACGCGGCCACGCTGGTCAGCACGCCAGTGCTGCCGCCGATCGTGCCCCCGCCCTGCAGCGAGACCGACGCCACCGTGTCGCTGCGCGTGCCCATCGCCAGTTGCGCGGTCGCGCCGTTGACGGTCACCGCGCTTGCGTTGGCAATCACGTTGTCCGCACCCAGCGCCAGCGTGCCCGCCGTCACCGACGTCGCGCCGGTGTAGCTGTTGGCCCCGCTCAGCGTCACCGTGCCTGCGCCCAATTTGTTCAGCGCAAACCCGCCACTGATCACCCCGCTCAACGCCAAAGCGCCGCCACCGCCCACCGTCGTGTCAGCCGTCAGCGCGACCAGGCCGCCTGCGGCTGCGCCCGCGCCGGTGCCCACCAACGCACCGATGCCGCCCACGCCCGCGCCGGCCAGGCTCAACGCCTCGGTGCCGATGTTGACGTTGTTGATCTCCAGCGTGGCGCCGCTGGCCACCGTGGCACCGCCCGCATTGGTGCCCAGCGCGGCCGCGTTGGACGCCACCAGCGTGCCCAGCGTGATACCGGTGGCACCGGTGTAGGTGTTGGCCCCGCTCAGCGTCAAAGTGCCGGCGCCCAATTTGTTCAGCGCAAACCCGCCACTGATCACCCCGCCCAACGCCAAAGCGCCGCCACCGCCCACCGTCGTGTCAGCCGTCAGCGCGACCAGGCCGCCTGCGGCTGCACCCGCGCCGGTGCCCACCAACGCACCGATGCCGCCCACGCCCACGCCGGCCAGGCTCAACGCCTCGGTGCCGATGTTGACGTTGTTGATCTCCAGCGTGGCGCCGCTGGCCACCGTGACACCGAGCGCATTGGTGCCCAGCGCGGCCGCGTTGGACGCCACCAGCGTGCCCAGCGTGATGCCGGTGGCACCGGCGTAGGTGTTGGCCCCGCTCAGCGTCAAAGTGCCCGCGCCCAGCTTGACCAGGCTGCCTGCGCTGATCGTGCTGCCCGCCAACTGCGTGCCGGTGCCCGTCAAGCTCAACGTGGTCGTGCCCGCCGCTCCCGTGGCCACATTGCCGATTTGCACATTGCTGGCGTTGCTGATCGAAATGGCCGCCGCCGTGGCGTTGGTGGTGCTCAGGCCGCCGGTCAACGTGACATTGCCCGCGCCCGGGTTGAGCGTGATCGTGCCATTGCCCGGGTTGATCGTCCTGGCGGCGGCCAGCGTGATCGCCCCACCGGCACCGGTGGTGAGCGAGATGTCGCCGTTGTTGGTGCCCAGGTTGGCATTCACGGCAATCGTGCTGGCTGCGCCGTTGGTGGCCAGCGTGAGCGTTGCACCGACGGCCGTCAGCACCAGGTCGGTGGTGACGGTGACCGAGTCGGTGGCCTGCAACGTCACCGCCGCCGCAGTGCCGACCAGGGTTGAAGCCCGGATATTGAAGGGCCCCGTCGCGTTGAACCCGTCCAGCCCGGCCAGCGCGCCGTTGGTGCCGGCCTCGTTGACGGTCAGGTCGGTCGGGTCCAGCAGCCAGTGGCCGCCGCCGGATGGGCCAAAATTCACCGTGCCCGCATCGATGCCCAAGCCGGTCTTGCCGGAGGTTTCGACAAACCCGCCCCGGCCACCGCCCGCACCCCCGGCCACGCTGATGTGGCCATTGAAGCGTGTGTCGCCATCGGACCAGACGATCACCCGGCCGCCGTCGCCTGCCTCCACGGCGTCGGCACGCAGGGTGGCGGCCGGGCCGATCACCGTCAGCTGCGAGCGTGGCAAGGCGCCCTGGCCTTGAAAATCACCGCCCACGCGCAAGCCGCCACCGCCGGCCCGGCCGGACACGTCCAGCAGCGCCTGCTCAAACAAGCCCACGCGCCGCCCGCTGATGTCGATGCCGCCACCCAGTGCACCGGCGCCAAGACCGCGCGCCAGCACCTGGCCCCGCAGCACTGCATCGCCACCCGTGTCGCCCACATCGGCCATCAGCCGCACCGCGCCGCCGCCGGCTGCACCGCTGGCGTCCAGCCGGGCCGTGGCAGCGACATCGATGGCCTGGCCTGCCAGGTCGATGCTGCCGCCGCGCTCACCGCTGGCCGCGCCGGACGCATCCACCGTGCCCGCCAGCCGCGTCACGCCGTGCGCCCCGCCGTCGATGACGATGCGCCCCTCGCGCCGCCCAACAGACCGCGCCTGCACCACGCCGTCCAGGTTGAGCACGGTGTCGGCAAAACCGGCCCGTGCGGCCGCCCGCAACTCGGCGCTGCCGCCGTCGGCCTGCAGCGTGCCCAACTGGTTGAGCCGGGTCGGCAGGCTGCCGTCGTTGCGGGCATTGAAGAAGATCAGCCCATCGCCCTCAACATCCACCTGCACCTCAGTGGCGGCGGCCAGGCCGATGCGGCGCGCATCGATGCGGCCGGTCTGGCTGAGTTGCGGCGCCACCAGCACCACGCTGCCATCCGGCGCATTGATTTGCCCGTCGCTGCGCACCTCACCGGCGCCAGCAGCCGACCGGCGCAGCAGCAGCCGGCCCGACGCCAAATCCTCGTTGCTGATCGTCAGCGAGCTGGCCAGCAGGCCGCCCACATCGACCTGCGAGCCAACGCCAAACACGATGCCGCGCGGGTTGATCAGCCACACCGTGCCGTTGGACCGCAAGCTGCCGAAGATCTGCGACGGGTCATTGCCCAGCACCCGGTTCAGCAGCACCGAGCCCCGATCAGGCTGCTGGATCACCACCCGCTCATTGGCGCCGATGGAAAACGTCGTCCAGTCAATGCCGGCGCGCCGGCTGCCCTGGGTGATGTCGATTTGCTGGGCGCCTGCTTGCTTGACGCTGGCCTGGCCAAAGCTGACTTGGGCGCCCTGCGGCAGGCCAAAAGTGGCCGGCGCGCTGCCTATCAGGCACACCGCCAGGCTGATGGGGCGCAGCACAAAACGGTTGAAAGGCCGGCGCACAAGCAGCGTTGTCGACATGGAAACTCACCTCTTCGGTGCCGGCACCGGCACCCGACTTCAATTAAAAAACCAAGTGGCCAACAGGTTCAGGCGCGGCTTTCTGACGAGCGTGTCGCTGCGCGGCTTGCCCGACAGCGGCGTGGCCAAGCTCAAACGCACCGCGTACTCGGTGGGCCGCACCCACGACACGCCGAGGCCGGCGCCGGTGAAGGTGCCGGTATTGGCCAGCGTGGCCGCATTGCTGGCCGATGTCTTGCGGCGGTAGCGCACAAAACCGGCATCGACGAAGGCGCTGGCCACCAACTCATTCGAGAACCGCCCGAGCCACGATTCGGGCGGCAGCAGGCGCGCCTCCAGGCTCATCACCGCGCCCTCGTCACCGGTGCCCTCACCGGTGGCAAATGCCCGCACGCCCTCGGGCCCGCCGATGCGGAACTGCTCGGTGGTGTCGAGGTTCTCAAAGGCCCACTGGCCGCGCAGCGACAGGTAAGCCAGCACCTTGCCGGTGCGCTTGTCTTGCAGTGACGGCAGCGCAAACAGCAGGTCTTGCAGGCGCGAGAAGCCGAAGGTCAGTTTGGTGAAGCTGGGCGCGTCCTCCAGGCCGCCGGGCCGGCCGTCCGGGTATTTGACTTGGCCGGTGACCAGACTGGCGTCGTAGGTGTTGACGCTGCCACCCAGGGCGGAATCACGAAAGTCACCGGTCACGCCCAGCGACACCGTGTTCACCGTCTTGCGGCTGCGGCTGTCGGCGGCATCCTGCCGGTCTTCGTAAGTCTTGAACTCGACCGAGCCGACGGTGAACAGGTTCAAATTGCGCGACCGGATCACCGGGTACAAGCCGTAAGCGGTGGCGGTGACCGCCGTGCCATTCAGGTTGAGTGGAAACAGCGTCTTGTCGAGCTGGTATTTGACCGCCGACAGTGAGCTGCCCAGCTTGATGCCGTCGCTGCCCACCGGCGTGGTGTAGCCCAGCAGCCCGAACGCCAGACCGCCGGTGGTGGACACCAGCGTGTTGGCGGTGAAGCCGTCGCCCAGGCCAAACGGGCTGTTCATCTGCACCAGCCCGCCCAGCCGGAAGGGGCCCAGAAAGCGCGACCCGTTGATGTCGGCCTCGGCCTTGCCGGACCAGACGCTCTCGGCACTGGGCGTGACCACCAGATCGGCGGTGCCGGGCCGGCTGCCGGCGCGCACTTCGAAGCGGGCCTTCAAGCCGCGCAGGTCATTGACCAAAAACACCACCCGCTCCACATCCCGCACCAGCAAGATGCTGCCCGGCTGCAGCCGATCAAGGTAAGCCTGCACCACGGCCCGGCGCACCGGCAGGTCAGCGGCGGGCCAGTTCAGCACCACCCGGTCAAGCCGGCCCTCCAGCACGGCGATGCGCACCACACCGTCCTGAAAGTTTTGCTCCGGCACGTAGGCATAGCCCAGGTAGTAGCCCAGGTCGCTTTGCAAGAACCGCGTGATGTCGATCTTGGCGTTGTTCAGGTCTTCGAAGCTGCGGTTCTGGCCCACGTAGTCGCGGGTCAGATCGGCCAGCTTGGCACGCAGGGCCGCCGGCGCGCTGTCATCGACGACAAAGCGCACGATGTCCAGCCGCACATCGTCTTCGGGTTTGCCCAGCTCGCGCGGCACGTCGCCGGGCAGGCTTGGCAAGGGGTCGCTGCTGGGCGGCAGCACCTGGCGCGGCGCCAGGTCGGTGCTGGACGGCACCACCGCTGGCGTGCGCGGTGCGTCAGCCCCCGGTGCGGCCGCCGCGCCTGCGGTTTGTGCCCGCACAGCCATGCAGCATGACAGTGCCAGCAACCCCGCAATCTGCGTTTTCGCAACCCATTTTTTGTGCCCCATCCCAACCTCACTGACGCAGGGTGATCTGCCAATCGCAGTATCGATGCGATTGCGACGCCGCCACTGCTCGCATCCCCGACCTTGATGATCGCCCCCCAGTTTGGCGTCGCAGCCGGCGCCCAGCAGCCCCGCCAAGTCGCGCCGCTGCGGTGGTGCTGTCAATGCCGGATGAGGGGGTTCTCAGATCACAACAAGCCTGAGACACTGCGCGCAGCTTGGGTCGGCTGTCACTGGCCAGGCGCCATCGCCAGGGGTGTGGGCGGTGCAGACAAGGCCCCCCAACTGCCCATCAATGAGCGATTTTGAATCCGAAGAACGCCTGGTTGCCGCCTGGTTGCAGCCACTGGCCGATGCGTCAGCCCCGTGCGGGCCCGACCTCGAATACGACAATGATTTTTTGGCCCTCACCCAGGCCTCGGCGGGCAAACCCGAGTCGCAGTTTGGTCCGGCCGAGCCGCCCGACTGGCGTGCGGTGGTCGATAGGGCCGAAGCCCTGCTGGCCCGCTCACGCGACCTGCGCCTGGCGATTTTCTGGCTGCGCGCCAAGCTGCATCTGGCGGGCTACGGCGCGCTGCCGCTCGGCTTGACGCTCATCAACGGCATGATCGACCAACTGTGGGAGCACCTGCACCCGCAGCCCGATCCGGACGATGCCGACCCCTACGCCCGTGTCAACGCCCTGGCCGCGCTGCGCGAACCCGACGGGCTGATCGGCGATCTGCGTGAGTCGCGCCTCGTGCAAGACCGTGCCATCGGCGATTTGACTGTGCGCCACGCGTCGGTGGCGCTCGGCCTGCTGTCGGCGGCCGACGGCGAGACGCCGCTTGGCAAAAATCAGCTATCGCGCATGCTGGGCGACGCGCTGGTCAAGACGCCTGCACTGCGCAGCCAGTGTCAGGACGCCGTCACCCTGACGCGGCAGTTGATCGCGCTGGTCAATGACAAGCTGGGCAACGACACCGCGCCCGACTTGCGCCCGCTGTACGTGCTGGTCAACGGCGTGGCGGGCCTGCTGCCCGGCAACGACGCCGATGGCACAGCCGGCAACGGTGACACCCAGGCCGATGCCGACGCAACGGGCGGCGGCGGCGCGGGTGCGCGCCGCAACTTGTCGGGTGCCGTCAACTCAAGAGAGGACGCCATCCGCGCCATCGACCTGGTTTGCGAGTACCTTGAGCGTGCTGAGCCCACCAACCCGGCACCGCTGTTTCTCAGGCGCGCGCGGCAGTTGATCGGGCAGAACTTCCTGCAGTTGATCAAGGCCCTGGCACCCGAGGCGTTGTCGGCGGTGGCCGGCATGGTCGGGGTAGACCCGGACGCGGTTGAGGCACCCGACGCGCCCACAGGGTCTTGACGGCCCATGCCATTTCAGAGACAAGCTGATCACTTCGCCCCGCCCACCCTTCAACGCCCCACAGGAGTTCTCAGCATGAGCAGCAGCCAAAAATTCATTGCGCGCAACCGGGCGCCGCGGGTCCAGATCGAGTACGACGTCGAGTTGTACGGCGCCGAGAAAAAAGTGCAGTTGCCTTTCGTCATGGGCGTGCTGGCTGATCTGTCGGGCAAGCCCGCCGAGCCGCTGGCGCCGGTGTCCGACCGCAAGTTTCTGGAGGTGGATGTCGACAACTTCGATGCCCGCATGAAGGCCATGAAGCCACGCGTCGCGTTCCAGGTGCCCAACTCGTTGACGGGCGAGGGCAATATGAGCGTGGACATCACCTTCGACAACATGGACGACTTCTCGCCCGACGCCGTGGCACGCAAGGTCGATTCACTGAACAAATTGCTCGAGGCGCGCCAGCAATTGCAAAACCTGGTGACCTACATGGACGGCAAGGGCGGCGCCGAAGAGTTGATCGGCAAGCTGATGTCCGATCCGGCCCTGTTGGGTGCGCTGGCCACATCGGCCAAACCATCAGACGCCTGAGCGCCACGCAGCCCGGTTGAACCCGAATTAGGAGAACATTGAATGGCAGAAACCCAGACCGCCAGTGCCCTGGCCGGCGTGGCGATGGACGGCGGCGATCTTGCATCGCTGCTGCAAAAAGAGTTCAAACCAAAATCCGATGACGCCCGCAGTGCCGTTGAGCAGGCGGTGCAAACCCTGGCCCAGCAGGCGCTGGCCCAGACCCAATTGATCGGCAGCGATGTGGTGGCCTCGATCGAGGCCATGATTGCCGCGATTGACAAAAAGCTCACCGATCAAGTCAATCTGATCCTGCACCATGAGGATTTCCAGAAGCTCGAAGGGGCGTGGCGCGGCCTGCACTACATGGTCAGCAACACCGAGACTGACGAGAATCTGAAGATTCGGGTGATGAATGTCTCCAAAGCCGAGCTGGGCAAAACGCTGAAGCGCTACAAAGGCACGAACTGGGACCAGAGCCCGATCTTCAAAAAGGTCTACGCCGAAGAGTTCAGCCAATTTGGTGGCCAGCCGTTTGGCGCCATCGTCGGCGACTACCACTTTGACCAGAGCGCACCCGATGTCGAATTGCTGGCCGAGATGGCCAAGATATCAGCGGCAGCGCATTGCCCGTTCATCACCGGTGCATCGCCCAACCTGATGCAAATGGACTCCTGGCAAGAATTGGCCAATCCGCGAGACCTGACCAAGATATTCACCACACCTGAATACGCCGCCTGGCGCTCACTGCGTGAATCTGAAGATTCAAAATACATCGGGCTGGCGATGCCGCGGTTTTTGTCGCGCCTGCCGTATGGCGCCAAAACCAACCCGGTAGAGGCTTTCAATTTTGAAGAGGACACCGGCTCAGCCACCCACGGCCGCTACACCTGGGCCAACGCGGCTTACGCGATGGCCACCAACATCAACCGCTCATTCAAAGAATATGGCTGGTGCTCGCGCATTCGCGGTATCGAGTCGGGCGGGGCGGTGCAAAACCTGCCCACCCACTCCTTCCCGACCGATGACGGCGGTATCGACATGAAGTGCCCGACTGAAATCGCTATCGAAGACCGGCGTGAGGCTGAATTGGCGCAAAACGGCTTCATGCCGCTGGTGCACCGCAAGAACAGCGATTTTGCGGCCTTTATCGGCGCGCAATCACTGCACAAGCCGGCGGAGTATGACGACCCCGACGCCAGCGCCAATGCCAAACTGGCCGCGCGGCTGCCGTACTTGTTTGCCACCTGCCGCTTTGCGCACTACCTGAAGTGCATCGTGCGCGACAAGATCGGCTCATTCAAAGAGCGCGACGAGGTTGAGCGGTGGCTGCAAAAGTGGATTTCCCAGTATGTGGATGGTGATCCGGTCAACTCATCCGAAAGCACCAAGGCCAGCCGGCCGCTGGCGGCGGCCGAGGTGGTGGTGGCCGAAGATCCGGCCAACCCGGGTTATTACCAGTCGAAGTTTTTCCTGCGGCCGCACTACCAGCTGGAAGGCTTGACAGTTTCTCTGCGTCTGGTGTCCAAATTGCCATCGGCCAAGGGCGCCTGACGCCCCTTCTGGTTGACTGCCGCTTATTCATCCTCAGCCGGCTGCACGGCTGAGGGCGCCTGATTGCACAGGCGCTTTCTGCAGCATCCCCAGGCCCGCTTCGGGACCGAATTTTTAGGAGTTTGTCATGGCAATGGACATGTTCATCAACATGGGCGCCAAGATCAAGGGTGAATCCCGCGACAAGGTGCAGGGCCCCAAAAACGATATCGATATCCTGGCCTGGAGTTGGGGCATGTCGCAATCGGGCACCACCCACACCGGCGGCGGTGGCGGCGCCGGCAAGGCCAATTTTCAAGACATTTCATTCACCAAGTACATCGACAGCGCCTCACAGGCGCTGATGGGCGCGCTGGCCAAAGGCACGCACATCGACAAGTGTGTGTTGCTGGTGCGCAAGGCCGGCGAAGGCCAGCACAAATACATCGAGATCACGATGGAAGAAGTCATCGTCAC
>JANMKO010000591.1:0-2092 GCA_031372085.1 Betaproteobacteria bacterium | reverse complement strand
CTGATCTGCCCGGTGGCCACCACGACAGCGTTTTTGCACAACCAGCAGGGTGAGCGCTGGACCCGGATGATCCCGGTCAACGGCCACACCCAGCCCAGCACCGACGCGCTGTTCTGGGCCGGTTATCCGGGGCTGGTGGGCCTGCCGGCCACCGCCGTGCCGCTGGGCTTGAGCCCGGACGGCCTGCCGGTGGGCGCACAGATCATCGGGCCGGCATTTGCCGACCCCGTGTGCCTGCGCTTTGCGCAGTGGCTGGAGCGCAACTACCGCGCATTTGTGCCACCGCCACTGAAGTAGCGCAGCGCAGCCTGCCCGCCCACGCAGCCTGCAGGCCGCGCAACTTGCCGGCCCGCGCAGCCTGCCGATCAGCGCAGCTCGTCGGTCAGCCGGCCGATGATCTGGCGTGCGATCTCACCGTCGTCCGTCGCGCCCTGGCTGGTCTGCACGCTGACCTGCGATTTGGCGCCCACCGCTTTGACCAACACCCGGTAGCGCTGCGCCCGGCCGGCGTCCTTGTCGCCGCCAAACAGCTTGCTGAAGAAGTTGGGCTCGTCTTTGCCAGCCTGCTTGGGGTCGATGTAGCGCACAAAGTACAGGCCGGCGGCGCGGTCACGGTCTTCCACCGTGAAACCGCTGCGGTCAAGTGCCAGCCCCACCTGGCGCCAGGCACGGTCAAAGCCGTCGTCGATCTCCATCGTGGCGGCGGTGGCCACGGTGGCCGCCCGGGCCTTGACCGGCGCGGCCGGGGCATCGGCCACCGCTGCGCGCGCGGTGTCTTCCTTGGCGCCCAGCTTGACCATCAGGCGGGCCAGAAACTCGGCCTCCAGCTCGGGGTCGGTGGGCCGCACCTGCCAGATGGTGCTGTCGCGCTGCTGGGTGGTGTAGATCTCGACCATGCCGCGGTGGCTGATGTAGACCTCGCTGCCGGTGGCCGTGCGCTCGATGCGGGTGCGGTAGCGGTCACGCTCGGGCGTGCTGTACAAATTCTCCAGCACGCGGCCCAGGGTGTTGCGGATGAAATCCATCGGAATCTTGGCGCGGTTCTCGGCCCAGGCCGTCTCCATCACGCCGATCTGCGGGTTGTCTTCGGCCAGCACAAAACCGCGCTCCAGCCAAAAGCTGCGCAGCTGCGGGTACAGCACCTCGGGCGTCAGGTTGGTCACCAGCCAGCGGCTGTTGCCCAGGCGCTCCACCCGCAGATCACCGGCGGCGGCCGGCGCGCCCAAGGCCGCGCCGGGTGCGACCAGCGGCGCGGTGCTGCCTTGCTTCAGGCTGTTGGCGCTGACCACGCCGGATTGCGGCAGGTAACGGCCTTCGCGGGCCAGCTGGGTCAGGTCGGGTGGCACCTCCAGCGCGTCGGTCTTGGTGGCGCGGGTGCGGTAGTCCAGTTTGTCGCCCGACAGCAAGCCATCGACCGATGAGCAACCCGCCAGCGCCAGCGACAAGACCAGCAGCGGCGCGGCTGCACGCAGCGGGGCCAGAGGGGTGACGGCAAAAGCAAAATTCACGTTGAGGTTCTCCAGGAGTCGCTTGCCCAGGCCGCCGGGGTGGTGCGGACGGGCTGGGCGAGAGGGTGGCCGGGGGCGTCAGGCCCAGGGCAGGGGGTGGGGATGAGGACGGGGATGCGGATGAGGACCGGGCGGGCCGGGATTTTGCGGCAGCGCTGAGCCGGCTGGACACCCCGGCGCCAGCTCACAGCAGGCCGGCGTCGCGCAGCGCGCCGTGCACCAGCGCCTGGCCGGCAGGCGTGAGCGGGGTGATCGGCAGGCGCACGCTGGGCCGGCACAGGCCCAGGCGTGACATCGCCCATTTGGTGGGCGCCGGGCTGGGCTCACAAAACAACTGCTGGTGCAACGACAGCAGGCGGAAGTGGATCTCGCGAGCGCGCTGCACTTCACCGTGCATGGCGGCCCTGCACAACTCGTGCATCAAGCGCGGCGCCACATTGGCTGTGACGCTGACATTGCCTTGCCCGCCCAGCAGCATCAGTGCAACGGCGGTGCCGTCGTCACCCGAATAGACCGAGAAGCCAGCCGGCGCGTGCTTGATCAGTTGCGCCGCGCGCTGGATATCGCCGCTGGCCTCTTTGATG
>JANMKO010000568.1:0-2000 GCA_031372085.1 Betaproteobacteria bacterium | reverse complement strand
TCGGCCAGCATCTCGTGGGCGATTTTCGACAGCCGGATTTCGGTGTAGCGCATCGCCGCTGCGTTGTCGCCGTCCACCGAGCCAAAATTGCCCTGGCCGTCCACCAGCATGTGGCGCAGAGAAAAATCCTGCGCCATGCGCACGATGGTGTCGTACACCGCCGTGTCGCCGTGCGGGTGGTATTTGCCGATCACATCGCCCACGATGCGCGCGCTCTTCTTGTAGGCGCGGTTCCAGTCGTTGTTCAATTCATGCATCGCAAACAACACGCGACGATGCACTGGTTTGAGGCCGTCGCGGGCATCCGGCAGGGCACGGCCAACGATCACGCTCATCGCGTAATCAAGGTAAGAGCGCCGCATCTCCTCTTCGAGGCTGATCGGCAGGGTTTCCTTGGCGAAAGGCGTCATGCGGGATGGGCGTGGCGGCGCCGTTGAAGGGGGTGCTGCGGCACACAGATCCGCGCATCAACCTCGGATTCTAAGCGGCGGCGGGTGTCGCGGCCATGCAACAACCGGCGGCGCTCAGCGCATCTGGCGGCTGAAAATCAGGCCCGCTGAAAGCCCTATGGCACAATGCTTCATCGGTGGTAAACGCTTGCCAACCCGGGTGTTTGCCGGCTTTTTTTGCTATCGATTTGGACATTACGCAGACATCTGCGGCTTTCCTCGAGAGGAGAATCATGAAGAAATTGAACAAGGTGGCTGTGCTCTTCGCGTCGGCCGCACTCGCCGCGCCGTTCGTGGCTTTTGCACAGTCCAACGGCGCTGACAATTGGCGTGCTGCGGACGGCACCGTTTGGAAAAACGGCACCAATGAACTCTGCTGGCGCGACGCCAACTGGACGCCGGCAACGGCCAACCAGGCTTGTGATGGCGCGTTGAAGCCGCCCGCACCGGCGCCGACGCCGGCACCCGCCATGGCACCCCCGCCCCCACCGCCGGCACCCGCACCGGCGCCAGTCGCTCCGCCCGCCCCCGTCGTGGCGCCAGTGGTAGTGCCAGCCGCGCCGGTCAGCGAGAAGGTCACCTTCGCGGCCGATGCCTTCTTCGACTTCGACAAATCCGTGTTGAAGCCCGAGGCCAAGGCCAAGCTGGACGACTTGGTTGCCAAGACCTCGGCTGTCGCGTTGGAAGTCATCATCGCGGTCGGTCACACCGACTCGGTGGGCACCGATGGCTACAACCAGAAGCTGTCGGTCCAGCGGTCTGAGGCCGTCAAGGCGTATCTGGTGGGCAAGGGCATCGAGAAAAACCGCGTCTACACCGAAGGCAAGGGTGAGAAGCAGCCTGTGGCCGACAACAAGACCTCGGAAGGCCGTGCCAAGAACCGCCGCGTCGAGATCGAAGTGGTCGGTACCCGCGCCAAGAAGTAAGCCAAGGCCTGCGGGCCTTGCCAGCGGCCCTGCTCCGGCAGGGCTTCAAACAAACCCCGCCCAGGCGGGGTTTTTTGGTTTGTGGGCTTGCGCCCTCCCTGTCTCAGGCGATGCTGACCATGACCTTGAACGCCGACCCACAAGAACTGGCCAAATTTGGTGATCTGGCCCACCACTGGTGGGACCAGGACGGTGAGTTCCGACCGCTGCACCAGATCAACCCGTTGCGGCTGGACTGGATCGACCACCAGGCCCGGCTGGCCCGCAAGGCGGTGCTGGACGTGGGCTGCGGCGGCGGCATCCTGGCCGAGTCGATGGCCGTGCGCGGTGCCGACGTGCTGGGCATCGATTTGTCGGTCAAGCCGCTGAAAGTGGCGCAATTGCATGCGCTCGAATCCGGCCTCGATCACCTGCACTACCGTGAGGTGGCGGCCGAGGCCCTGGCGCTGGAAGCACCGGCCCGATTTGACGTCGTCACCTGCATGGAAATGCTGGAGCACGTGCCCGAGCCGGCGTCGGTGGTGCAAGCCTGTGCCACCCTGGTCAAACCGGGGGGCTGGGTGTTTTTCTCCACCCTCAACCGCAATGCCAAGGCTTTCATGCTGGCCATCGTGGGCGCTGAGCA
>JANMKO010000559.1:0-10691 GCA_031372085.1 Betaproteobacteria bacterium | reverse complement strand
GCCGGCGGCCGGGTGGTCACCGCGCCCACCAACGGCGCGGCCGGCATCGTGCCGGCGGTGCTGCACTACTACCGCCGGTTCATCACGCACGCCAGCGATGCCGGGGTGATCGATTTTTTGCTCACCGCTGCGGCCATCGGCCTGCTGTACAAAGAAAACGCCAGCATCAGCGGCGCTGAGGTGGGCTGCCAGGGCGAGGTGGGTGTGGCCTGCTCGATGGCGGCCGGCGCGCTGTGCGCGGTGCTGGGCGGCAGCATCGCCCAGGTTGAGAACGCCGCCGAGATCGGCATGGAGCACCACCTCGGCCTGACCTGCGATCCGGTGGGCGGGCTGGTGCAAATCCCGTGTATCGAGCGCAATGCCATCGCGTCGGTCAAGGCGATCAACGCCGCCCGCATGGCGCTGCGCGGCGACGGCAGCCATTTTGTCTCGCTCGACCAGGTGATCAAGACCATGCGCGAGACCGGCGCCGACATGCTGACCAAGTACAAAGAGACGGCACGCGGCGGCCTGGCGGTGAACATCGTGGAGTGCTGAAAGCCGCCGCCGTGAGGCCCCCGGCCGGCGGCCAAAGTCCTACAAGCATTGCCGCCCGTCACTGACGCGGGTCGCGTCACTTGGCGCCTAGAGTCGATGCAGTCGGTCAACCGGTCGGCGTTTCACCTCAATCGAGCGCCTCGTGCAGGCCTCAAACCAGGAGTTCTTCATGACCACATCAAAAACCTTGACAGCAGCCATCGCCGCAACGGCCTTGGTCGGCGTGATTGGCCTGGCCTATGCCCAGACCAGCACCACCAACACCGCCCAGCCGGGCCAAGACCCGAACCGGGCTGCCGCAATGGGCGCCAATTCGGATACCAACCTGGGCAAGACGCCGGCCACCCCGTCCACCACCACGGGCACCCTGCCGGCCACCACGCCAATGGGCAGCGATGGCAGCACCACGTCACCCAACTCGGGCATGGCCAGCCCCAAGACCGACATGGGCATGGGCGGCAATGCGGGCATGAACAACGGCATGAGCAACAACACGAACAGCGGCACGAACCGGGGCACGACCAGTGGCAATCGCGACAGCAACACGGGCATGAGCGGCGGCACCAGTGGCGACGCCAACGCACCGATGGTTGAGCGCGCGGCGCGCACCGACCGCAATTGACGGCACGCCAGCGGCGCCCAGCCGCTGGTACCGATGAATGCCCCGTGTGCAAGCCATCCTGCCGGCCAAAGCCATGCCCGGCATTGATTGCTTTGACGGTTTGAAGCGTGGGTTGTTGCTGGGCGCGGCGGTGCTGGTGCTGACCATCCCGGCGGTGCCGTCGGCGCCGCTGGCCAAGTTGGCGCCCGGCACAACCGCTGTCTCGGCGGCTGGCGCTGCGCCAGCCAATGCCGGCACGGCGTTGCCAGACGCCCGGCGGCGGCTTGATCTTGCCGGCCAGCCGGCGTCGGCCGATCTGCGTCGCCTGGCGTCTTGGGTGGTCGAGTCGGCCGACAACGGCCGGCGGCCGTTTGCCATCGTCGATAAAAAAGAGGCCCGTGTGCTGGTGTTCGAGCCCGGCGGGCGCTTGCTGGGCAGCAGCGCGGTGTTGCTGGGCTATGCACCGGGCGACGACAACGTGCTGGGCATCGGCAACCGCCCGATCGCAGACGTTCGGCCGGAAGAGCGCACCACGCCAGCCGGCCGGTTTTTGGTCGAGCCGGGCCGCAATGCACTGGGCGAGCAGGTGATCTGGGTGGATTACGACGCGGCCGTGTCGATGCACCGGGTGCGGCTGAGCAACCCGGCCGAGCAGCGGCAGGCGCGGCTGGCGTCACCCCGCGTCGCTGACCGGCGTATCAGCTACGGGTGCATCAACTTGCCGGTGGCGTTTTTTGACGGCGTGCTGTGGCCCAACCTGGGCGCGCAGCGCGGCGTGGTGTACGTGCTGCCGGAGGTCAAACCGCTGGGCCAGGTGTTTCCGGCAGTGGGCTGATGCGCTGTGGCACGCCCGAGCGCAATGCCGGCGCCAGCGCCGCCGGTGGCCGGGCCAGCGCCTGCGACCGGTGCAGCCGTTCAACCCCGTCGGCCTGATTGGCTTGATCGGCCGGGTCGGCTTGTTCAGCCCATTCAGCCCGTTCAGCCCATTCAGCCCGGCCTTGCGGGCTTTCCGGCAGCACATAAACGGTGGCGGGGCTGTGCCCCAGCGTCGGCTCAACCACGGCCAGGTAAAACGCGGCCGGCACGACCACACAGCCGGCCGAGATGCGTTTGTCGCGCGGGTTGACTGACGCCAGGCGACGGGCGCGGTCGGGCTGGGCGGCGCCCGGCCGCAGCCGGTGGATGGCCAATGCGGCTGAAAAATCAAGCCACACCACCGCCTCGCCAGCGCGATTGCGGCCGGGTGACGAGACAAACCGGCCGCCCGGCGTGGTGGCGTCGCCGGGCCGCAGGCGGCCGGTCTGCGCCCGGTCACCCACACCCGGCACCGACAAATCCCCGATGTCGCGGCCCAGCAGCGCGGGCGACACCGCTACCAGCGAGCCGTCAGCGCGGTACACCGCCAGCAGCGCGGCCTGCTTGTCAACAATGGCAAACGGCTGGTGGCCGTGGTCTGCCGAGTGCAGCACCCGGCCGGCCAGCGCCTGCACGGCGGGCGATAGCAGCGTCGCCAGCCAAACCGGGGCGGCCCGCCCGGCCACCGGCGCCCGGGCGCTGACTGCCGCCTGTGTCTGCGCCTGCGCCTGCGCCTGCGCCTGCGGCAATGCCCCCAGCAGCCAAAAGGCCAATGCCGCCGGGCAAAAAACCCACCACCGCCTGTTGCCGTCCCGTCTCTGCCGTGTCATCGGTCGGCCCTGTGCCTGGTGTTGCGCACCCCCTGGTGCGCCCAAGGCATCCTAGAAGGGCGCTCGCGGCGCGGCGCGCCACCTACTGCAAATCGCCTCGCGCTTCCGTGCGTTACCACACAGCCGTTTGAAATACTCCGCACTGGTCGCCGTTTTGGCCGCACAGCCGGCGCCGCCGGGCCGGCAACCAGGCCGTAACCCGGTGCGCAAGTGCCTGCACAGGCGGGGTCGGCGTGGGGTCGGCGTGGGGTCGGCGTGGGGTCCGCGTGCAGCAAATGCCCCGGTTTTGCCCAGTACATCCCGGCGCCGCGCCGGTGCCGGTGGCCGCACCATCCACCGATGCGCGCTCACCCACCCGCCCCGACATGACCGCCCGGCCCACCGCCCACGCCAAACCCGCAGCCCAGTCGCCACCCCTGCTGGCGCGCTGCCTGCGTGCACTGCTGCGGCCGGGCACCCGGCTGATGCTGGCCCTGACCATGCCCGCCAAACTGGCGCTGATGGTCGTCACCCTGCTGGTGCCCATTGGCTTGGTGATGACGATGGTGCTGGGCCGCATCGCCCATGACGCGCAAGTGGCCGAGACCGCGCTGCAGGGCGTGGCCGTCACCGCCCGCCTTGGCCCGCTGATGGGTGAGGTGCAAAAACACCGGGGCCTGACCCAGCGCGTGCTGGCCGGCGACAGCGCGGCCACCGCCGCGCGCAGCGCAGCCCGGCTGGCCCTGCGGGCCGGGGTGGCGGCGCTGGACGCTGAACTGGCCGGCTTCGGGCCCAGCCCGGCCTACCCGTTGCACGATGCCTGGCGGCCGCTGCGCGATGGCGTGCTGGTGCTGGCCGATGGCCGGCACGCGGCCGGGGCCAGCGCCGCGTTTGCCGAGCACACCCAGGCGGTAGAGGCGCTGCGCCAGCTGGTGCAGCAAAACGCCGACCGCTCCGGCCTGGTGTTGGAGCCCGAGCCGCGCGCCTACTACCTGGTGGATGTGCTGGTCAATGTGATGCTGCCGGCCATCGAGGCCGCCGCCGTGGCGCGTGGCCTGGGCGCGGGCCTGCTGGCGCAAGGCCAGGCCACGCTCGACCAGCGCGCCGGCGTGCTGGCCCAGGTGGGCCTGATGCAGCGCAGCCAGATCGACCTGGACCAGAAGATCGCGCTCTATCGGCGGGCCGGTGGTGCGCCGCTGACGGGCTGGCCCGACGCCAGCCAGAGCCTGCAAGTGCTGGCCCACGACGTGGCCGCGCTGTTCTCGGCCAATACGCTGACGGGCGGCGCCGCTGCCTACTTCGACCAGGCCAGCCGCACCATTGACCAGTTGCAAGCCGTGCAACTGCAGGCGCTGGCCGGCTTGCAGCAAGAGATCAGCGCCCGCCAACAGCGGCTGGCGCGTGAGGCCGGGCTGATCGGCCTGGTGTCGGCCGTCTGCGTGCTGCTGCTGGCGTACTGGCAGGTGGCGTTTTTTGTCACCTTCCAGGCGTCGATGCGGGCGCTGCGGCGCGGCACCGACGCGATGGCGCGCGGCGATCTGGCGCACCGCACCGAGGTGCGCGGCCGCGACGAGCTGGCCGCCATCGGCCGCACGGTGGACACCACCAGCGCCCACCTGTCGGGCCTGGTGGCCGAGATCCGCAGCAGCGCGGCGATGGTCAACCTGGCCGGCACGCAAGTGGCCGACGGCAGCCAGCAGCTGGCCGCACGCACCGACGCACAGGCCGGCAGCGTGCGCCAGTCGGTGGTGGCCATCGGCCAGCTCAGCCAGGCGGTGGCGCAGAACGCCCGCGCTGCGTGCGAGCTGGACGCGCTGACGGCCGGTTTGTTCGAGCAGGCCGAGCAGGGCCACAGCGCGATGGCCGACACGGTGCAAGCAATGCAGCAGATGCAGCACGCCTCGCGCCGCGTGGCCGAGGTGGTGACGGTGATCGACGACGTGGCCTTCCGCACCAACCTGCTGTCGCTGAACGCGGCGGTGGAGGCGGCGCGGGCGGGTGAGGCCGGCCGGGGCTTTGCGGTGGTGGCCACCGAGGTGCGCCAGCTGGCCCGGCGCTGCGCCGAGTCGGCTGACGAGATCCGCCAGTTGATCGGCAATGCCACCGCCCAGGTCGAGACCTCGGCGGCCAAGCTGGGCCATGTCAGCCAGTCGCTCGACACCATCGTCGGCGGCGTGCGTGAGGTGTCGGGCCGGCTGCGGGCGATCTCTACCGCCAGCACCCAGCAAAGCGCCGGCCTGGGAGACGTGTCGCACAGCGTGGGCCAGCTGGACAAGATCACGCGCGAGAACGCCGCGCTGGTGGAGCTGTCGGCCAGCGCGTCGACCGCGTTGCTGGCGCGCGCCGTGCTGCTGCGCGAGGCGGTGGTGTCGATGCGGCTGCGCCAGGCCTCGGCCGACGAGGCGCATGACCTGGTGCAGGCTGCCGTGGCCCACCTGCGGCAGGCCGGGCGCAGGCAGGCGCTGGCCGATTTCCACGCCGCCGACGGCCGCTTCATCGACCGCGATCTGTACATCTTCGTCTTCGACCGTCAGGGCCAGATCAGCGCGTTCGGCGCCAACCCCGGTCTGGTGGGCCAGCCCGCCGGGGCCATCCCCGGGCTGGAGCCGCGCACTTTTCTGGCCCGGGCCTGGGCCGCGGCCGACAGCGGCGGTGGCTGGATCCAGTACGAGGTGGTCAGCCCCGGCACGCAGCAGGTGACACCCAAAGAATCCTTCATCCTGCCGCTGGGCAAGACCGAATTCATCGGCTGCGGCGCTTACCGGCGCGACGGCCCGGCGCGGCCGGAAAGCGCGCCTGTGCCGGCTCAGCGCCGGCACGCCGCTGGCCAAACCCGACCCTGACCGCCCGTCCGTGAAAGCCCTGCATGCGCCATCACCCTGAGCCTGAACCGGCCGACTGGCCCGCTGCGACTGGCCTGCCGGCCGAGCGCTCACCGCACCAGCGCCTGCGCTGGACTTTGCATGCCGCGCTGCTGGCCATCGCGCTGCTGCTGGCCGGCGCCGGCTGGAGCGCCTGGCAAGGTGAGCGCCGCCGCGCCGCCGACGCCGAGCTGATCAACCTGGCCGGCGCCCAGCGCATGCTGTCGCAGCGCGTGGCGCTGCTGGCCAGCCAGCCGGCCAGCGACGACGGCGTGGCGTTTGACGCTGCGCTGGCGCGAGCGCAGACCGACGCGCTGCGCATCGAAGACCTGCTGGGCGTGCAAGACCCGCAGCAACTGGCCGGCCTGCCCGCCGGGCTGGCCAACGCGCTGCTGCACTGGCAGGCCGCGCGTGAGCGGCTGTGGTACCGGGCGCACGTGCTGGCACGCAGCGCGGTGGACGGCACCCTGCCGCGCCAGACCACCGCCGTTGACCGGCTGCGCAACGAGGCCGAGCTGACCCTGATGGCGGCACAAGACCTGGTGGCGCAAATCCAGCAGGCCGCCGATACCAAATCGGCCGCCGCGCTGCAGGGCCTGGGCAGCGTGGCCACGCTCGGCGCCTTGCTGCTGCTGGGGCTGGCGGCCGGCGTGGTGGAGCCGGCCGCCCGCTCGGTGCGGCAGCAGCATGGCCGCCTGGCCGGCCAGGCGGCGCACCTGCGGCGGCTGTCGCTGGTGGCCCGGCACACCCACAACATGGTGGTGATTGCCGACGCGGCGCGCCGCATCACCTGGGTCAATGACGCCTTTACCCGCATCAGCGGCTTCAGCCTGGCCGAGGCGGTGGGCCGCAAGCCGGCCGAGCTGCTGCAAACCCAGGCCACCGACGCCGCCACCGTGCTGCGCATGCGCAGCGCGATGGACAGCGGCCAGGGCGTGCGGGTAGAGCTGCTGAACCGCAGCAAGGCCGGGCGCGACTACTGGCTGGACATCGACATCCAGCCGCAGCACGGCCCGGACGGCGCGCTCAGCGGCTTTATCGCGGTGCAGACCGACATCACCGAGCAAGTGGTGGCCCGCCAGCGCCTGCGCACGCTGCTCGACGCCCTGCCCACCGGCGTGTTGGAAGAAGACGCCTCGGGCATCATCATCGGCGCCAACCAGGCCGCACTGCAGGTGCTGGGCCTGACGATGGCGCAGCTGCTGGGCCGCAGCTCGGTGGACGAGCGCTGGCGCACCGTGCGAGACGATTTAAGCCCCTACCCCGGTGACCAGCACCCGATTGCGCGCTCACTGCGCGACGGCATCAGCGTGCGCGGCGACAGCATGGGCGTGGTCACCCCGGCGGGCGACCAGCGCTGGCTGCTGGTCAACAGCGAGCCGCTGCGCGACCCCGCCGGCGCGCTGACCGGCGCGGTGGCCTGCTTCATCGACGTGACCGAGCAGCGCACCCAGCGCACCCTGCTGCAACTGGCGCTGCAGGCGGCGGCCATCGGCACCTGGCAGTGGCGGGTGGACAGCGGTGAGCGCCAATGGAGTGCGGCCAGCTGCGCGATGCTGGGCTATAGCGTGGATGAATTCACGCCACTGCTGGCGCAGTGGCGTGACCGCATCCACCCCGATGACCGGGCGCCGATCGAGGCCAGCTTGCGCCGGCACCTGGACGACCCCCGCACGCCCTATCGGGGCGACATGCGCATCTGTCACCGCAACGGTGAGTGGGTGTGGGTGCAGGCCTTTGGCTCGGTGGTGGAGCGTGACGTCACCGGCCGGGCCCAGCGCATGGTGGGCGTGCACATTGACATCAGCGAGCGCAAGCGCCATGAGCAACAACTGCAGGTCAGCGCCTTCTCCGACGCCCTGACCGGGCTGCCCAACCGGGCCGCGCTGCTGCAACTGCTGGCGGCGCTGGTGGCGCGCCAGCGGGCGGCGGCGGCGACAGGTGCCGGCACGGCCGGCCATTTCGGCTTGTTGTTCCTGGATTTTGACCGCTTCAAGCAGGTCAATGATTCGCTCGGCCATGCCGCCGGCGACGAGCTGCTGCGCCAGATCGCGCAGCGCCTGCAGGGCGCACTGCGCAGCGGCGACGCCGTCAGCCGGGCCGGCGATGGCTTGACCTGCACGGCGGCGCGGCTGGGCGGGGATGAGTTTGTCGTGCTGCTCGACCCCCTGGCGCAGGCCGGCGACGCCAGCGCCGTGGCCGAGCGTCTGCTGCACGTGCTGGCCCGGCCTTACGAGGTGCTGGGCCACCGGGTGCATTCCAGCGCCAGCATCGGTGTCATCACATCGGCCCAGGCCCATGACGGCCCGGACAGCCTGCTGCGCGATGCCGACACCGCGATGTACGAGGCCAAGCAAGGGGGCCGTGGGCGCTGGGTGCTGTTTGAGCCCCGCATGCAGCAGCGGGTGCGCGACCTTGCCAGCGTCGAGGCCGATCTGCACAGCGCGCTGGAGCGCGACGAGCTGTTTGTCGTCTACCAGCCGGTGCTGGCGCTGGAAGAAACCACGCTGGCCCACGGCTGCGCCGGGGTCGAGGCGCTGGTGCGCTGGCGCCACCCGGCGCACGGCGTGGTGCCGCCAATGCAGTTTGTGCCGGTGGCCGAGGAGTCGGGCCTGATCGGCGCGCTGGGCCTGTTTGTTCTGCGCAGCGCCTGCCGCCAGTTCATGCGCTGGCGGCTGGACCTGGGCGCCCGCGCACCGGCGCTGCTGGCCGTCAACCTGTCGATTGCCCAGCTGCGCCTGCCCGATCTGGTGGCCCAGGTGCAGCAAACCCTGGCCGACAACGCGATGCCGGCCGCCGCGCTGCAACTGGAAGTGACCGAAAGCCTGGCCGCCCAAGACCCGCTGGCCCAGGCCCGGCTGCGTGAGCTCAAGGCGCTGGGCGTCAAGCTGGCGCTGGACGACTTTGGCACCGGCTACTCGTCACTGGCCTGCCTGCACCAATTGCCGGTGGACACGGTGAAGATCGACCGGTCGTTCGTCGTCGAGGCCGAGCGCAGTGAGTACCACCGGGCGCTGATCGAGGCCACGGTGCGGGTGGCCCGCACACTGCGCATGACCACCGTGGCCGAGGGCATCGAAACCGCCGAGCAGGCGGCGCTGATCACCGCGCTGGGCTGCGACCGCGGCCAGGGCTATCTGTACTGCCGGCCGCTGGAGGCCAGCGCGCTGGCCGACTGGCTGGCCACCCGGCCCGCCCCGGCGCTGGCCGCCGTGCGGCCGATCCGGCCACTGGCGCGCCGGGCGACGGGTTGAGGGCTGGGGCTGGCCCACCCGCAACCGCCCCGTCAATCCCGGTCGGCGGCGGCCAGCGGCGGCAGTCTGCCCCCGGCACCGATGGCCACCGGCGCGCCTGTGTTTTCAGCCCCTGCGGCGTTTTTTGCCGCATCTTGCGCCGTGTCGGGCAGCGCCGCCCGCCGATCACGCACCAGGTAGCTGTAGATCACCGGCACCACCACCAGCGTGAGCAGGGTGCTGGTGATCACGCCGCCGATGATGGCCCGGCCCATCGACGCCTGCAGCTCACCGCCCTCGTCCAGCGCCAGTGCCAGCGGCAGCATGCCAAACACCATCGCGGCGGTGGTCATCATGATCGGCCGCATGCGCGTCAGCCCGGCTTGCAGCAGGGCATCGGGCACCGTGGCGCCGGCCTTGCGGGCCTGGTTGGCAAAGTCCACCAGCAGGATGGCGTTTTTGGTCACCAGGCCCATCAGCATCACCAGGCCGATCATCGAGAAGATGTTGAGCGTGCTGCGCGTGGCCAGCAGCGCCAGCATCACCCCGATCAACGCCAGCGGCAGTGACGCCATGATGGCGATGGGCTGCAAGAAACTGCCAAACTGGCTGGCCAGCACGATGTAGATGAACACCACCGCCAGCCCCATCGCGCCCAGCATCGCACCAAAGGCCTCGGCCTGGTCTTTGGTCTGGCCGCCCACGTCAAAGCTGTAGCCGGGCGGCAGCACGGTGGCTTTGACGAGTTTTTGCACCTCATCCCCCACCTCACCCGCGGTGCGGCCGTTGACACCGGCAAACACCGCCTCGCGGCGTTGCAGGTTCTGCCGCCGGATGATCTCGGGGTTGAACACCGGCTCGATGGTGGCCACTGAATCCAGCGTGATCGGCAGGCCGTCTTTCGAGAACGCCACCGGCAGGTTGCGCATCTGGTCGATGCGCTCACGCTGGGTCTGGTTCAGCCGCAGCACCACGTCCACCTGGTCGCCGTCGGGGGTGGTCCAGTAGGTCGCGGTTTCACCGTTGACGTAAGTGCGCAGGCTGCTGGCCAGCTGCGGCGCCGTCAGCCCCAGCTCGCGCACCGCGCCGGGTTTGAGCCGCACCGCATAGGCCGGGATGCCGGGCCGCACGCTCAACTCCACATCCACCGCGCCGGGGATCTGTTTGACCTTCGCGGCAAATTCAGTCGCCACGCGGGCCAGGCCGTCGGCTTCGGGGCCCAGGATGGCCACATAGATCGGCCGGTTGAAGCCGAGGATGGCCTCGACACCGGGGATCACCGCCACCTGGGCGCGAATGGCTTCTTCAACCTGCTTCTGGCTGCGTTGGCGGTCTTTGCGCTCTTTGAGCGCGATGTTCAGCGACGCCTGGTTGCGCTGGCCGGCGCCGCCGACAAAGGTGGACACACTGGCCACCTCGGGCATGGCCAGCACGATTTTCTCCACCTGCGCCACCTTGGCGTCGCTGCGTGCCAGCGCGCTGCCCTCGGGCAGGCGCAGCGACAGCTGGGTAAAACCTTGATCGACCTCGGGGATGAACTCACTGCCCACCAGCGGCGCCAGCGCCAGCGCGCCGACAAAGCTCAACACGCCCACGCCCAGCACCACGCCGCGCGGTGACAGCGTGGCGCGCCGCCAGTGGCGCGGGCTGGCCTG
Organism: Betaproteobacteria bacterium; assembly: GCA_031372085.1. GTDB lineage: Bacteria > Pseudomonadota > Gammaproteobacteria > Burkholderiales > Burkholderiaceae_C > Pseudaquabacterium. The sequence continues at coordinate 140 of JANMKO010000559.1, read as the reverse complement.
GTTGCGCCGGCCGTCAGCGCCAAACCCATGGCCCCAGGCCGGCAGCGGCAGGCGCCAGCGGCGCGCCGAGAAGGCCCAGCGGATCAATTTTTCATACACCGTGTGCAGGCCATCCAGGCCCCGGTCGGTGGCGCGGATCA
>JANMKO010000533.1:0-9843 GCA_031372085.1 Betaproteobacteria bacterium | reverse complement strand
CGTACAGCGCGGCGGCCGGCGCCACGGCGTCACCGCTGTCGGCGGCTGAGCGCCAGCGGGCCCGGGCGCCGTTGCCGGGTGGGTCGCGCTCAAACTGCTCGTCGATCACGCTGCCCATCGTGCTGCTGCCGTTGACCCGGTTCCCGCCGTCGCCGTGTTTGAAAAACACCCGCTCACCGCCCTTTGTCGCGCTCTTTTGCAGCTTGTCTGCGAACACCCGCGTTTCGTCGCAGCCCGCTGGCAGCGCCCGGCCGGCCTGCCTAGAGTTCATCCCATCAACACCGCCAACCCCACACCGGAGCCCACCATGAACACCACCCACCGCATCGCCCAAACCGCCGCCGCGCTGAGCCTGGCGCTGATCGTCACGCTGGCGTGCCTGGGCAGCCTGAACCACCTGGCCACCGAGCAGCACGCTGCCACGGTGCTGGCCAAGGCGGCCCTGCTTGCACAGACGCAAGCCAGCACCCGGGCAGCGGCTGAGCGCAGCTGATGCCGGCCGCGCCGCGCTGGGCGAGCGCCAGGTGCCCAGCGCGCCGCGCCGGGCGTGCGCCAGGTGCCCAGCGCGCCGCGCTGGGCGGGCGCCAGGTGCGCAGCGCTCAGGCCGCACCCAGCCGCCACAGCGACGTGACCTCAGCCGACCGCGCCGCATGCAGCGCATCGCCCGCATCCACCGCCTTGCGGTGGCGCGGCCGGGTGTCGATGCGGCCCAGCACGCGCAAGCCGGCGCCAGCGATCCAGCCCAGCAGCGTGGCGCGCGGGCGCAGGCCCAGGTGCTCAGCCAGATCCGACAAGACCAGCCAGCCCTCACCGCCTGCGGCCAGGTGCGTGGCCAGCCCGGCCAAAAAGCCGCGCAGCATGCGGCTGTCAGGGTCGTAGACGGCGGCCTCCAGCGCGGAGCTGGCGGGCGCCGGCACCCACGGCGGGTTGCAGACGATGAGGCCGGCCCGGCCGGCCGGAAACAGATCGGCGCTGTGCAGCGTGACGGCACCGGCCAGGCCCAGGCGCTGCAGGTTGTCGGCCGCGCAGGCCAGCGCGGCGGCCGACAGATCGGTGGCCGCCACCCGCAGGCCGCGCCGCGCCAGCACCGCTGCCAACACGCCGGTGCCGGTGCCGATGTCAAAAGCGCCGTCGCGCTGGGCGGCCGCCGGCAGCGGCGCCTGCGCCACCAGATCGACATATTCGCCCCGCACCGGTGAGAACACGCCGTGGTGCGGGTGGATGCTGGCGCCCAGCGCCGGGATCATCACGCCCTTCTTGCGCCACTCGAATGCGCCCACCAGGCCCAGCAGCTCGCGCAGCGACGCCACGTAATGCGCACCCACCGGCCCGTGCGCCTGCAAGCCGGCGGCCCGCACATCGGGCGCGCGGCGCAGCGGCAGGCCGTGGTCGGCGTCAAACGGCAGCAGCAACTGACCCAGGATGCGGGTGCGCCGCGCTTGCAGCGCGCGTTGGGCTGAAAACACCTCGGTCAGCGAGGGCGGCGCGGCCGGGCGCCGGTGGTCTTGCGACTGGACCGCAGCGTCAACGCGGCGCCGGTCCTGCGCATGGGCCGCCGCGTCAACGCGGCGGCCGAGGGCCTGCAACAGGTGGCGGGCGTTCTGGTAGTCGCCGCGCCACAGCAGGCCGGTGCCCTGCCCGGCCAGCCGGTAGGCGGTGTCGGCGCTCAGCGCATCGTCGGCCAGCACCACGTTGGCCGGCGGCGAGTGGCCGGCCAGTGAGCGCCAGTCGGCATGTTGCGGCTGGCCGTCGTCGTCCAGCCAGGTGATTTGCGGGGTCTCGGCGCGCATCGCCAGATTCTCGCCGGGCAGCGCCCCGCGCCGGCACCGGGGCAGGCCAGGGCGCTATCCTGCCCACCGCATGAAAATTCTGGTCACCGGCGCGGCCGGCCGCATCGGCCAGGCCATCGTGTTGCGGCTGCGTGCTGAGCATGCCGTGGTCGGGCTCGATTTGCAGCCGTCCGCCACCACCGATCAACGGGGCTCTATCACCGACCCGGCCTGTTTGCGCCGGGCGCTGCGCGGTGTGCAGGCGGTGGTGCACTGCGCCGCGCTGCACGCACCGCATGTGGGCCAGGTGGCCGATGCAGAGTTTGACCGGGTCAATCGGCAAGCCACCGCCGATTTGGCCCGGCTGGCGATGGACAGCGGCGCCCAACGGCTGGTACTGACCAGCACCACCGCGCTGTACGGCGCCGGCGCCGCGCCGGGCACGGCGGCCGCGTGGGTGGACGAGCGCAGCGTGCCGCAGCCGCAGACGGTGTACCACCGCAGCAAGCTGGCGGCCGAGGCGGCGCTGGCCCAGGCCACCCAAGGCAGCGGGCTGGCAGTGACGGTGCTGCGCATGTCGCGCTGTTTTGCCGAGCCGGCGCCGCTGATGGCCGTCTACCGGTTGCACCGGGGCATCTCGGCCCGCGACGCGGCACAGGCCCACGCGCTGGCGCTGCGGCGCGCCGAGCCCGGGTTCGCCTGCTGGGTGGTTTCGGGTGCCACGCCGTTTTTGCCAGCCGATGCACCCGAGCTGCTGCACCACGCCCCGGCCGTGATCGCCCGCCGCGCACCGGCGTTGGCGCTGGCGTTTGCGCGCCGGGGCTGGCCGCTGCCCCGATCGATCGACCGGGTCTACTGCCCCGCCCGGGCGATGCAGGCGCTGGGCTGGCAGCCGCAAGACGGGTTCGATGCGGTGCTGGCGCTGCTGGACCAGGGCAGCCCGGACGTGCTGCCGGCCTGAGACGGGCCTGAAGCGGGCCCGCCGCGCGCCAGACAAAGGCCGCGCCTGACGCGCCGCGCCGCGAACCCGGCCGGGGTTGGGCCTGCGCTCAGGCCGTGTGTCGGCGCTGCCAGGCCAGCCCGGCCAGCGCCAGCGCCAGCAGGGCGGGCGCCGACGGCTCGGGCAGCGTGCCACCGCCGCCCGTCGCGTCTTGGCAGGTGCTGGAGACGGTGTTGCTGTCCAGCGTCACCGCCGCGTTCAGCGCGATGGCCCGGCCGCACAGGATCTTGGCGCCGTTGTCCAGCGTGATGCTCTGGTCGGCCAGCAGGCTGCCGGCAAACAGCGTGTTCGATCCCAGCGTGGCCGAGCTGCCCACCTGCCAGTACAGGTTGTCATTGGCCGCGCGGTTGAGCTCGCTGACCACCGAATTGCTGGTGGTGGTCAACGCGCTGAAAATCTGGAAGATGAACACCGCGTCGGGCAGGTTCTGGTAATCCAGCAGCAGCGTGCCGGTCAATTGCGCCGCCGACGAAAAGTGGTAGGTGCCTGGCGTCAGCGTCATGCCGCCCAGGTTCTGGCCCGTCAGGTCGTGCGTAGCCGGCTGGCCGGCCAGCGCGTTGTAGGCCGTCAGCGCATCGGCTTGCGCCTGCTGTGCCACCGCGTCGGTCTGGTGCACCGTGCCGGAGAGGGTCACCGTCGCCAGCCCGGTGATGGCCGTGCCAGGGTACAGCCCCAAATCACCCACCAGTGTGGTGAACCCGGTGTTGGTGACGGCAGACGCACCCAGCACCGAAAAGCGTTGCGCCGAGCCCAACAAGGGCACGGCTGACACCGGCGGGGCCGACAGCACCAGCATGCCAAAAGACAGCGCGACAGCCGAGGCCCGGACGGGCCGGGTGAGCAAACGACAGGGGGGCATGAGCAGATCCTCGGGCCAGAGTGGGTTGCCATGCTGCCAGCGGCGGGCGGCGCGACGCAGCACGCCTTGCCGATGCAGGGCCGGCGGTTTTTAAGGGCTGCGCGGGGCGGCGTCTGTGTGCCAGCGAACCCAGGCCGCCGCCCGGGGCCGCGCCAGCGTCACGGCGCCGCCCCGGCATCGCCGCAAGATCGCCGCGAGATCGCCGCAAGATCGCCGCACCATCGCTGCGCGATCACCGCAAGATCGCCGCACGATCACCGCACCATTGCCGCATCAGCGCCGCACCCGCGCCGCCCGGTCGCCGCCCCGTCGCCGCACCGTCAGCGCCCCGCGCCGGCCCGTCGCGCCGGTGCCGGTCGATACAATCCGGGCCGGTTACAACGCGGTTTCAGGGCCCCGCCAAGTTTTGCCTTTGCCCTGTCCACACCCCCATCAGCAGGACCGACCATGCCACTCGTCTCGATGCGCCAATTGCTCGACCATGCCGCCGAAAACGGCTACGGCATTCCGGCCTTCAACGTCAACAACCTGGAGCAGGTGCAGGCCGTGATGTCAGCCGCTGCCGAGGTGGACGCACCGGTGATCCTGCAGGCCAGCGCCGGCGCCCGCAAATACGCCGGTGAGCACTTCATCAAGCACCTGATCCAGGCCGCAATCGAGACCTGGCCCAACGTGCCGCTGGTGATGCACCAGGACCACGGCCAGAGCCCGGCGGTGTGCCAAGGCGCGATCAACCTGGGCTTCAGCTCGGTGATGATGGACGGCTCTCTGCAGGCCGACGGCAAGACCATCGCCAGCTACGACTACAACGTCGATGTCACCCGCACGGTGGTCGACATGGCGCACAAGCTGGGCGTCACCGTGGAGGGTGAGCTGGGCTGCCTGGGCTCACTTGAGACGATGAAGGGCGACAAGGAAGACGGCCACGGCAGCGAGGCCACGATGACCATCGAGCAGTTGCTGACCGACCCCGAGCAAGCGGCCGACTTCGTCAAACGCACCCAGCTTGACGCGCTGGCGATTGCCATCGGCACCAGCCACGGCGCCTACAAGTTCACCCGCAAGCCCACCGGCGACATCCTGGCCATCGAGCGCATCAAGCAGATCAACCGCCGCATCCCGAACACGCATCTGGTGATGCACGGCAGCAGCAGCGTGCCGCAAGACCTGCTGGCCGAGATCCGCCAGTACGGCGGCGACATGAAAGAAACCTACGGCGTGCCGGTCGAAGAGATTCAAGAGGCCATCAAATTCGGCGTGCGCAAGATCAACATCGACACCGACATCCGGCTGGCGATGACGGCCGCCGTGCGCAAATACCTGGCCCACAACCCGGGCAATTTTGATCCGCGTGACTACCTCAAGCCGGCGCGCGCCGCCGCCCAGGCGATCTGCCAGCAGCGCTATGTGCAGTTTGGCTGCCAGGGCCAGGGCAGCAAGATCAAGGCCATCCCGCTGGCCACCGTGGCCCAGCACTACGCCAGCGGTGAGCTGGCCCAGGTGGTGGCCTGATCCAGAGGACGGCCTGGTCCAGTTGGCGGCTTGGTTCAGTTGGCGGCTTGGTTCAGTGGGTGGCCTGAGCGTTTGAGCTGATCGGGCGCCGCTGCCAGCCGCTGTGTTGTGCGGGTGAACGGGGCCGAGGGGCCCCGTTTTCATGGGCCCGGCGCTATTTGCGCACGTGGTCCAGCGACAGCGGCGGCACAAGGCCCAACGCCAGTGCCTGCGCCTCGTGCTGTGCGGCCAGCAGCGGCTGCGACAGCCGCCGGTAGTGCAGCGCCAGTGCGTAGGCGGCCTGCTCGCTGCCCAGTGCGGCGGCAAATTGCAGCCAACCCAGCTGGCGTTTTGACCCGGCCTCAAGCTGCGCTGTCGGCTGCGCCAGGCGCAGCGCAGCCGCAGGGTCTCCGAGCGCGGCCAGGCGCAGGTCCGGCGCGGCCAAATCGCCAGTGGCCCCCCCCGCAAACGCCGACCGGAACAGTTGCACATCCGGGCGCCGCAGCAGCAGCGCCGTCTGCCGGGCTTGCTCACGCAGCCGGCGCGCGTCGGCGCACCAATCCTGCGCCGCGAATCGCCCGAGGTAGGCATCGGCCAGGCGCACGATATCGGCCGGCCACAAGGCTTGCAGCACCGCCTGGCGCAGCGCGGGCTCGGCCGGTGGCAGGGCGTCATGCAGTGGGGCGTCATGCGGTAGCGCGTGATGCAGTGGCGCGTCCTGCGTCAGCGTCTGTGCCGGGGCTTCAAGCCGGGCCAACCAAGTGGACGACCCGGCGTGCGCCGGCACCGCCAGCAGCGGCAACGGCGCTTGTGCAGCGGCACGCCAGGGCACCCCCAGCGCCAGCGCCGACAGCACGCACGAGACGGCCGCCATCCGCCACCGCGCCATCCGGCGCCCGCCCGACCCCCGCTGTGACCATCCCGTCATACCGCCCCCCAATCCGTGGTTGCGGCCGGCCACCGATGGCCCGCCCTGCATTGGGCATCGGCAACAACCGGTGGCTGCTGGAGTGCGCAATCCGGTCATGCGTCACACGCTAGCCAACGGCTCACTGCTTTTTTGCGCGCAATGGCGGCCGCCATCAAACCAGCCCTCGACATGGCCCACGGCGGCCAACGGCCGGCGCTGGCAACGCGCCGGCAACGCGCCGGCAAAACCCGCCGGGCACAATGTTGTGAGCGGGGTTTCAAGGCCGATTTCAAGCCTGATTTCAAACCCGAATGTCAGCCTGAATGTCAGGCTGATCGTCAGCCCGAATGTCAACCCGAATGTCAGCCCGAATGTCAGCTTGATCGTCAGCCCGAATGTCAGCCCCCAGGATGCCAGCCATGCGCCCCACTGCCCTTTTTGAATCCCATCTGCATTCACTGCCGCTGCTGGCACGCGGCAAGGTGCGCGACAACTACGCGGTGGGTGCCGATCAAATTCTGATGGTGGCGTCTGACCGTATCTCGGCTTTTGACGTGGTGATGAGCGAGCCCATCCCAGGCAAAGGGGTGTTGCTGACGCAGATGGCCTTGTTCTGGTTTAACAAACTCAGCCACATCGTGCCCAACCACCTGACTGGCGACGCGCCCGAAAGCGCAGTGGCCGCAGACGAAGTGGCGCAGGTCAAAGGCCGGTCGATGCTGGTCAAGCGGCTCAAACCGCTGCCGATTGAGGCGGTGGTGCGTGGTTACCTGGCTGGCTCAGGCTGGAAGGAATATCAGCAAAATAGCCAGGTTTGCGGTGTGGTGCTGCCCCCGGGTTTGAAAAATGCCAGCCGCCTGCCCACGCCGATCTTCACCCCGGCCACCAAGGCCGATATCGGCGACCATGACCAAAACATCCCGTTTGACCGCATGGCGGAGATCATCGGCCCCGCCCTCGCCAGCCAAGTGCGGGATATCTCGATCCAGCTCTACCAAGAGGCCGCCGCATACGCCCTGGCCCGAGGCATCATCATCGCCGACACCAAATTCGAGTTTGGCCTGGACGAGGATGGAAAACTGGCGCTGATGGATGAAATCCTGACGCCCGACTCGTCACGATTCTGGCCTGTTGCGTCCTATGCGGAAGGCACCAACCCACCCAGCTACGACAAACAATTTTTGCGCGATTGGCTGGAGAGCGTGCAGGTGGGGGGGGTCGCTTGGAACAAGCGGGCGCCTGCGCCGGGGATGCCCGCCAGCGTTGTTCAGAATACAGCAGAAAAGTATTTTGATGCTTCAAATTGTATTATTTCCAACCAATCAATTACTCCGTAGCGCAAGCAGGAGTTCAAGGAGAACACCGCGATGGAAGGCGATCCAGTACAGAATTTTTCCTCACGCTCAATTAAAAATTTAGACTCATTAATTGCGCAATGCCTAGACGATAATCAACGGTTTGTTCTATTTGCAAAAAAGGCTGGCAACCTTGCGCGACTGTCTTGTTTTGCCGAGGCTCGCCATCTCGTCAAAGAACTGAGGCTTGTGAATAGCGGTTACGAGCCGCGACTGAGCGCATGGATAATATTTGCAGAAGGGCTTATCGAGCACTTCGAAACGTTGAACAATGCCAAAGCAAAAGACAAGTTCCATCGCGCTTTCTTGGTGGGGCAAATGGCAGGTGACCATGAGATTGCGGGAGCGGCGTCAGCGTGGATGGCGCACTGTGAGTTGGTGTCAGGTCAATTCAAAGAAGCAGTGGAGCATGTCGCAACCGCATTTAAGTGGTCCAGCATGGATAGCGGTGAGGCAAGGGGGCGAGCTTCTATGGTATTAGCTGACGCGCTAAACTGCGCAGGTAAAACGGACCTGGCGCGTCGGTGGTACCACGAAGCGCGAAGTTTTGCCGTGCGCGATGGAGATATTGCTATGCAAAATGTAATGCTCTTCAACATGGCTACGTTTGGGGTCTCGAATTTAACGCTTCGAGACTGCTTTACACCCCAGGCGGAAAATGACTGGAGATTAATAGCTCTGGAAGTTTCCTCAGCGGGAAATTTAAACGCCGCGTTGGGCATTCAGAGCTTGGCATCAATGGTTCCGATTGTGCAAGCTGAACTGCTGGTCATTCAGCGAAAGTGGACGGACGCTCTGCATCTGTTTGATCAGCATATTCCAATAGTTGTCAATGAGGGGCAGAAACGCCTTCTGCCGAAGTTGCTGGCTCAGTGCGCTTGGTGTCAATCACAAATTGGAGATACCTCCGGAGCAAGAAGCAATATCGGCGAAGCAATAAACAATCTCACGGACTGTACAGATCTAGACGATCTATCGGTGGTGCATTTTAGAATTGCAGCGGTGGCGAAAAAACTGAACAACTACGACCTGGAAATTCATCACCAGGCGCTTGCATTGAACTATTTTGATCGGTTTAAAAAGCACCAATTAGAAATCGCAACGTTGCTTAGTCCAGTGCTTGCCTCTGTAACGCCGCAAACAAAAAACCCGGCCTAAGCCGGGTCTGTCTGCCTAAAGTCAAGCCCTATTCACGGCTTATTGCCTGTTGGGAATGGCCAAGCGGCCGCAGGACTGAGCGCCGTCTTCGCGGTGGGTGCCGCTGGCGCTGGGGCGGCTGGGGCAGCAGGCGATTTTTTCGAGGCTGCCTTCTTGGCCGGCGCTTTTTTCGCGGCTGCCTTTTTAGCTGTTGCGGCTTTTTTTGCTGCCGCTTTCTTTGCAGGCGCCGCTTTCTGAGCCGATGCTGCCTTCTTCGCTGGCGCCGCTTTCTTGGCCGCCGCCACTTTCTTCGCGGGCGCCGCTTTCTTCGCCGGAGCCGCCTTCTTAACCGGCGCCGACTTTTTCGCGGGTACCGCTTTCTTGGCTGGCGCTGCCTTCTTAGCCGGTGCTGCCTTTTTCACAGGTGCCGACTTTTTGGCTGGCGACGCCTTCTTCGCCGGTGCTGCCTTTTTCGCCATCGGTTTCGCAGCCGGGGCCGCCTTCTTCGCAGTTGCCATGACAATCTCCTTGATCAAGTTGCAAATGACACCCTGCCGATCTGGCGGCGGGGCGATTCATCGGCGCGACGGCGGTGCCTGCTAAGGCCCATGCGTTCACACCGATGAACGGGGTTGCATTGCTGCCCGCCACTTCGGATGGTGGCGGTGACAGCAACGCGAATCTTGATCTGCTACCGGGGCAGATGCCTGGCACGCCTGCGTGCCGCGGCGGTCAATCCCAGCTCAGTGCGCCACCCGATTGGTACTCGATGACGCGGGTCTCGAAAAAATTTCTCTCCTTCTTCAGATCGATCATTTCGCTCATCCAGGGGAACGGGTTTTCTTCGTTCGGAAACAGCGCTTCGAGCCCGATCTGCGTGGCCCGCCGGTTGGCGATGTAGCGCAGATAGCCCTTGAACATCGATGCATTGAGGCCCAGCACGCCGCGCGGCATGGTGTCTTCGGCGTAGCGGTACTCCAGCTCAACGGCGGTCAGGAACAAGGCTTTGATTTCGTCTTTGAACTGGGCCGTCCAGAGCTGCGGGTTCTCCAGCTTGATCTGGTTGATCAGGTCGATGCCGAAGTTGCAGTGCATCGACTCGTCGCGCAGGATGTACTGGTACTGCTCGGCCGCGCCCGTCATCTTGTTCTGCCGCCCCATGGCCAGGATCTGGGTGAAGCCGACGTAGAAGAACATGCCCTCCATCAGGCAGGCAAACACGATCAGCGAGCGCAGCAGCGTCTGGTCGTTTTCTGGCGTGCCGGTGTTGAAGGCCGGGTCCATGATCGCGTTGATGAACGGGATCAAAAACTGGTCTTTCT
>JANMKO010000530.1:0-4383 GCA_031372085.1 Betaproteobacteria bacterium | reverse complement strand
GTCGGCCGGGCCCACGCCGTGCGGCGCGCCGCCGTGGTTGAGCGCCTCAAACGCCATGCCGCCGGTGAGCGCACTGTCGCCGATCACCGCCACGGTGCGCCGCCGCTCGCCCCTCAATTTGGCGGCGTGCGCCATGCCGAGTGCGGCCGAGATCGAGGTGGACGAGTGCCCCGTGCCAAAGGTGTCGTACTCACTCTCGCTGCGGCGCGGAAAGCCACTGATGCCGCCCAGCTGCTTGAGCGTGGCCATGGCGTCGCGCCGGCCGGTGAGGATTTTGTGCGGATAGGTCTGGTGGCCCACGTCCCAGACCAGCCGGTCGTGCGGGGTGTTGAAGACGTAGTGCAGCGCCACCGTCAGCTCCACCGTGCCCAGGTTGGACGACAGGTGGCCGCCGGTCTTGCTGACGGTGGCCAATACAAAGCTGCGCAACTCGGCGGCCAGCCGGCCCAGCTCACTGCGCGAAAGCCGGCGCAGGTCGGCCGGGGCGTTGATGGTGTTGAGCAGGGTGGTGGGCATCGGGTTTTGACGTTTCAGCTTTCGCGGTCCACCACCATGTCGGCCAGCAGGCGCAGGTGGTGGGCATCGGCCAGCGCACTGCGGGCCAGTGCTTGCAGCGCCTGGCGGTGCAGGTCGGCGGCCTGGCGGCGCGCCTCGGGCAGGCCCAGCACGGTGACGTAAGTGGGTTTGTTGGCGTGCAGGTCTTTGCCGGCGGTCTTGCCCAGCGTGGCGGACGCCTGGGTCACGTCCAGGATGTCGTCCACCACCTGGAAGGCCAGGCCGAGGGCGGCGCCAAAATCACCCAGCGCGGCCCAGGCCGCCGGGCTGCATTCGCCGGTGACCGCGCCCATCAGCACGCTGGCCTGCAGCAGCGCGCCGGTCTTGCGCCGGTGCATGTCGCGCAGGCAGGGCTCATTCAGCGGCTTGCCGGTGCTGGCCAGGTCGATCGCCTGGCCGCCGGCCATGCCGGCATGGCCCGCTGCCCGCGCCAGCAGGCCGCACAGCCGGGCTTGCAGCACCGGCGGCATGGCGCTGCTGTCGGCGGCCGGTGTCAACACCTCGAAGGCCAGCGCCTGCATCGCATCACCGGCCAGCATGGCGCCGGCCTCACCGTATTGCACATGCACCGTGGGTTTGCCGCGCCGCAGCACGTCGTTGTCCATGCACGGCATGTCGTCATGCACCAGGGAGTAGGCGTGGATCAGCTCCACCGCCACCGCTGCCCGCAGCGCGGCCTCGGCGTTGCCGTGCACCGCCTCGCAGGCCGCGCGCACCAGCAGCGGGCGCAGGCGTTTGCCGCCGTCCAGCACACCGTAGCGCATCGCCTGGCCCAGGCCGGCCGGCGCGTCGGCGCTGACCCAGGCCGACAGCGCCTGCTCAACCCGCACCAACTCGTCACGCACCCACGTGCCGAAGGCGGGCGTCATCACGGCGCCACCCAATCCTTCAACTGGCCGTCCTCCAGCACTTTGACCTGGGCGTCCACCGCTTGCAGCCGGTCCCGGCAAAAGGCCAGCAGCAACGCGCCACGCCGGTAGCTGTCCAACAGGCCGTCCAGCGGCATCTGGCTGCTCTCCATCGCCTGCACCAGCCGCTCCAGCTCGGCCAGGGCGTCTTCGTAGCGCTCGGGCAGCGGGGCGGGATCGACGGCGGGGCCGGCAGCAGAGGGCAAAACAGGATTCATGAGGCGGGCGCGGCGGTGGCGGACGCACAACAAGCAAGGCCAGTGATTTTAGTCACCCGCTGTCGTGGGCAAGCCACAGCCGGTGGCTACAATCGCCATCGCGGCTGCCCCTTCGGGCGGCCGTTTTTATCAGTATTCATCACGCCCATCCGCAGGGCCACCGGGTGGGGGGGTTTTTGACATCCTTGCTGGAGATCCTGGGGATCATGTCGAACCTGAGCACCCGTCTCGAAGCTCTTGCGCGCACCCATCCCAGCGATGTGTCGGTCCGCTCGCAACTCTCCGTCAACACCTATTTTTCAGAAGACCTGTTCCGTCGCGAGATGGAGCTGGTGTTTCAGCACGGGCCACGCTACCTGGGCCATGCGCTGGCCGTGCCCGAGGTGGGTGATTTTTATGCCCTGCCGCAAGACAGCGAGGGCCGGGCGCTGGTGCACACCGCGCAAGGCATCGAGCTGGTGTCGAACGTCTGCCGGCATCGCCAGGCGCTGATGCTGCGCGGGCGCGGCAACACCCGGGGCCACACCGGCGCCGTGTCGGGCGGCCAGATCGTCTGCCCGCTGCACCGCTGGACTTATGACCTGCATGGCCAGTTGCTGGGCGCACCGCTGTTTGCGGTCGATCCCTGCCTGCATCTGAACAACTACCCCATCCGCGGCTGGAACGGCATGCTGTTTGAGGACAACGGCCGCGACATTGCCGCTGAGCTGGCCGGCATCGGCCCGCGCGCCGACCTCGATTTTTCGGGCTACGTGCTGGACAAAGTGCATGTGCACGATTGCGACTACAACTGGAAGACCTTCATCGAGGTGTACCTGGAGGACTACCACGTCGGCCCTTTCCACCCCGGCCTGGGCCAGTTTGTCACCTGCGGCGACCTGCGCTGGGAGCTGGGCCGCCACCACTCGGTGCAGACGGTGGGCGTGCACGACGCGCTGCGCCAGGCCGGCTCTGCGGCCTACCAGCGCTGGCAAGACGCGCTGCTGGCGCTGGGCGGCGGCGCGGCGCCCCAACAGGGCGCCATCTGGCTGACGTACTACCCGCACATCATGGTGGAGTGGTATCCGCAGGTGCTGGTGGTGTCCACGCTGTACCCGAAAGGGCCGCAGAAGACGGTGAACATCGTCGAGTTTTATTACCCCGAGGCCGTGGCCGCCTTCGAGCGTGAGCTGGTCGAGGCCCAGCAGGCGGCCTACCTGGAAACCTGCGTCGAGGACGACGAGATCGCGCTGCGCATGGACGCTGGCCGCAAGGCGCTGGCCGAGCGCGGCGACGACGAAGCCGGGCCCTACCAGAGCCCGCTGGAGGACGGCATGCAGCACTTCCACGCGTGGTACCGGCGCACGATGGGCATGGGGCGCGGGTAGCAGGCTGCGGGGCTTGGGGTCGGGCCCACGGCGGGGTGGAACCCAGCGCCGGCTTCAGTGCCCGGGCTCGGGGTCGTTCTGCGCATCGCGATGAACAGCCCCTCGGTTGCGGCGATTGAGCGGTTTTTCACCGTATTTTTTGCGGTGAATAGCCGATACGCGGTCAATAGGCGCCACAATCTCCGCATGAATGGCGGTGAATCCAAGTACATCTGGCAGGCAGCCGATTGGCCGGTATGGCGCTACGACCTGGCGGCACTGGCCGGCCCGCTGGCCGATGTGAGCCGGGCGCAAGGCCTGCTGCTGGGCCGGCTGGCCGACGTGGGCATGGCGCTGCGTGACCAAGCCAGCCTGGCCGCGCTGACCGACGACGTGATCAAGACCAGCGAGATCGAGGGCGAGCCGCTGAACCTCGAATCGGTGCGTTCATCGATCGCCCGCCGGCTGGGGGTGGACATCGGCGCGCTGGCACCGGTGGACCGCCACATCGACGGCCTGGTGGACATGGTGCTGGACGCCAGCGCGCACAGCGAGGCCCCGCTGACGGCCGAGCGGCTGCTGGCCTGGCATGCCGCGCTGTTCCCCACCGGCCACAGCGGCCTGGTGCCGATCAGCGTGGGCGCCTGGCGTGACGATGCCAGCGGGCCGATGCAGGTGGTGTCGGGCCCGGTGGGGCGCCGCCAGGTTCACTTCGAGGCCCCACCGGCAGCGCGTTTGCCGGCCGAGGTGGACCGGTTTTTGGCCTGGGCCAATGCTGCGCCCACCGAGCCGGCGCTGATCAAGGCCGGCCTGGCGCATCTCTGGCTGGTGACGCTGCACCCGTTTGACGACGGCAATGGCCGCATCTCACGCGCCGTGGGCGATCTGTTTCTGGCCCGCGCCGACGGCAGCGCGCAGCGCTTCTACAGCCTGTCAGCGCAAATCCAGCGTGATCGCAAAGCCTATTACGACGTGCTGCAGGCCAGCCAGCGGGCCTCACTCGATGCCAGCGCCTGGCTGGCCTGGTTTCTGGCCACGCTGCTGCGCGCCTTGCACAGCGCCCAGCACACGCTGGACGGCGTGCTGGCCAAGGCGCAGTTTTGGCAGCGCTGGGCACAGACGCCGCTGAACGGGCGCCAAGTCAAGCTGCTCAACCGCCTGCTGGACGGCTTTGACGGCCCGCTGACCAGCCGCAAGTGGGCGGCCATCGCCAAATGCTCACCCGACACCGCGCTGCGCGACATCACGGCGTTGATCGCGTTGGGCGTGCTGCATAAAACGCCAGGCGGCGGGCGCAGCGCGGCTTATGCGTTGGCGGCACCGGCCTTGGCAGAACCGGGGTTGGCGGCTGCGTTG
>JANMKO010000516.1:0-1806 GCA_031372085.1 Betaproteobacteria bacterium | reverse complement strand
GCGGCACGCATCGTCTGCTCGGCAGCGATCACGTCGGGCCGGCGCAGCAGCACGGCCGATGACAGGCCGGCAGGCACCTCGGTCAGCCAGACTTCGTCGGCCAGGCGGGCGGACGGCGCTGCGGCTGTTGGTGCGGCTGTCGGTGCGGCCGTCGCTGCGGCCGTCGCTGCGGCCGTCGGTGTGGCCGTCGGTGCGGCCGTGGCCGGCACCGGCTGGCCCAGCAGCAGCGCCAGCAGGTTCTGGTCTTGCACTTGCTGGCGCGTGAGTTGCGCCAGCGCCACTCGGCCTTGCGCCATCAGGGTTTGCTGGGCCTGCAGCTCCAGCAGCGACGCCGCGCCCGCTGACTCACGCAGTTGCGTCAGCCGCAAGGTCTGTTCACGGCTTGTGAGGGCCAGGCGCGCCAGGTCGAGCAACTCGTCGTCGGCCTGTAGCGCCAGGCCGGCTTGCAGCACCGAGCCCACCAGCGCCAGCTCTACTGCCTGGCGGCCGGCCTGGCTGGACAGCAGCTGGGCCCGGGCGGCATCGCTCAGGCTGGCGAGACGGCCAAACAGATCGATCTCCCAGGTGCTGACCGACACGCCCGCCGTCAGGCTGTTGGCCTGCTGGCCTTTGTTGTTGGGCGCGCGCGACGCGTTCAGCCCCAGCCCCACGGTGGGCAGGCGGTTGGCGTCTGCCAGGCCCAGCTGGGCCTGCGCGCGCTGCACGGTGAGCAGCGCCACCCGCAGGTCGCGGTTGTTTTGCAGCGCCAGCTCGACCCAGGCCAGCAGCCGGGGCTCGCGCACCAGATCGCGCCAGCCCAGCGCCGGGGTGTCGGCCGGCGCGCCCGAGCCCACCGGCAACTGCGCCGGCACACCCGATTGCTGCAAGACCAGGGCGGCGTCGGCCGGCTGTTGCGGCCCGCTGGCGGCACAACCGGCCAGCATGACGGCCACGGCCAGGGCGACGGCACTTGCTGCACGGGTGGTCTTCATGCCGGGCCTCCAGGGGCGGCGGCAGCCGCTGCGCTGGCCGGCGGCGGCTTGGCCGCTGAAATCGAGGTGCCGTGCGCCGCCACCCGCCCGGCCGGGAAGATGCGCCGCACCACCACATAGAACACCGGCACAAAAAACACCGCCAGCACGGTGGCGGTGATCATGCCGCCCATCACCCCCGTGCCGATGGCGCGCTGGCTGTTGGCGCCGGCACCGCTGGCCAGGGCCAGCGGCAGCACGCCCAGGATGAAGGCCAGCGACGTCATGATGATCGGCCTGAAGCGCAGGTGGCAGGCGGTGAGTGTGGCCTCGATCAGGCCCATGCCCTCGGCCTGCAGATCCTTGGCAAATTCGATGATCAGGATCGCGTTTTTTGCGCTCAGCCCGATCACCGTGATCAGCCCCACTTTGAAGTAAACGTCGTTCGGCATGTCGCGCAGCCACACGCCCGACAGCGCGCCCAGCACGCCCAGCGGCACCACCAGCAGCACGGCGGTGGGGATCGACCAGCTCTCGTACAGCGCGGCCAGGCACAAGAACACCGCCAGCAGCGAGAACACCAGCAGGATGGTGGCCTGTGAGCCGCTGAGCTTTTCTTCGCG
The DNA here is from genome assembly GCA_031372085.1 of Betaproteobacteria bacterium. GTDB lineage: Bacteria > Pseudomonadota > Gammaproteobacteria > Burkholderiales > Burkholderiaceae_C > Pseudaquabacterium. Next base: position 233 of record JANMKO010000516.1, on the reverse strand, counting down.
CGACACCCCCGTCCACTCAAAGCCGAAGCCCGGTGGCAGCTTGGCAGCCAGCGCCTCCATCTCGTTCATCGCCTCACCGGTAGACCGGCCGGGTGCGGCGTCACCGGCCAGGCGCATGGCCGGGTAGCCGTTGTAGCGGGTGGTCTGCATCGGGCCGTTGATCCAGCGCGTGGTGGCAAAGGCCGACAGCGGCACCAGCTTGCCACCGGCGCCGGCCACCTGCAGGCGCAGCA
>JANMKO010000494.1:0-7027 GCA_031372085.1 Betaproteobacteria bacterium | reverse complement strand
GGCCTTCACGCTGCCGCTGGCCGCCTGGGCGGCGCGGCGGGCCCGCTTCGAGACCTTGCTGAACGGGCTGCGCAGCTATTTCTCGCAGCCGGGCGCGGCGGTTTTTTTGCTGTTCATCGTGCTCTACAAGCTGGGCGATGCATTTGCCGGCGCGCTGATGACGCCGTTTTTGCTCAAGGCGATGGCCTTCAGCTCGGCCGAGGTGGGCGTGGTGAACAAGATCATCGGCCTGTGGCTGACGCTGGGTGGCGCGCTGCTGGGCGGCCTGCTGATGCTGCGCCTGGGCCTGTGGCGTGCGCTGATGCTGTTTGGCGTGCTGCAAGCGGTGAGCAACCTGGGCTTCTGGTGGCTGGCCGAGCACGGCAAGGGCAGCCTGCCGGGGCTGCTGATCCCGGCGTTTGACTGGGGCTTTGTCTCGCTGTCGCAGGCCACGCCGGTGGACGGCGGGCTGCTGATGGTGATCGCCTTCGAGAACCTGTCGGGCGGCATGGGCACGGCGGCGTTTTTGGCGTTCTTGATGGGCCTGACCCAGCAGCGCTTCACGGCCACCCAGTTTGCGATGCTGAGCGCATTTGCGTCGGTCGGCCGGGTCTGGGTGGGGCCGCTGGCCGGCGTGCTGGCTGCGTCCATCGGCTGGCCCGATTTTTTCATCGTGTCCACCGTGCTGGCGCTGCCGGCGTTGGGCTTGCTGTGGGCGCTGCGCGCCAGCGTGCAGCGGCTGGAGGTGGCACGGGGCGCGCCGCTGGATGATTGACAATTCTTTGAACCGGAGACGCTTTCGATGACACCCGCCCGCTGCACCGCCCTCAACACCTCGGCGTCGGTGGCGTTGCCCGCCATGGTGCGTGACAGCCACCCGGCCTGCGGCTGCACCCTGCACGCCCGGCGCCGGCTGGGCGGGGCGCTGATCGGCGGCGGCGCGCTGGCCGCCCTGGGCCTGGGCACCCCAGGCAGCGCGCAGGCCGAAGACGGCGAATGCCGGCGCTCCAAGTTCACCCAGGCGGTGTCGGCCGACCAGGTGGAGCAAGCCGCCGGCCAGCAGTACCGGCAGATGCTGCAACAGGCGTCTGAGCAGCGCGCGCTGGTGCCGGTGGGCAATGCCCAGGTGCAGCGCCTGCAGTACATCGCCAAACGCATCATCCCGTTCACGGCCGGCTGCAACCCGCGCGCGCAGCAGTGGCGCTGGGATGTCAACCTGATCGGCTCAAAAGAGCTGAACGCCTTTTGCATGCCGGGCGGCAAGATCGCCTTTTATTACGGCATCCTGGCCAAGCTGCAGCTCGACGACGACGAGGTGGCCATCATCATGGGCCACGAGGTGGCGCACGCACTGCTGGAGCATGCCCGCGCCCGCATGGGCAAAACCATGGCCACGCGCGGCGCGATCGAGCTGGGCGCGGCGCTGTTTGGCCTGGGCGGGGCCGGCCGCACGCTGGCCGACATGGGCGGCCAGCTTCTCACCCTGCGCTTCTCACGCGACGACGAGTCCGAGGCCGACGCGCTGGGCCTGCTGCTGGCCGCGCGCGCCGGCTACATGCCGGGCGCCGGCATCACGCTGTGGCAAAAAATGCTGGCCGCCAACAAGGGCGCGCCGCCGCAGTGGCTGAGCACCCACCCGTCGGGCGACAGCCGCATCCGCGACATGCAGGCGCGCATGGCGCGGGTCGATCCTGAATACGACCGGGCCGACAAACCCGAGCGCCGGTTCGCGCCGCCCACGGCCTGAGGCTGGGCAAAAGACCTGGCGGCGGTGCCCTCGCCCTCGCCCTCGTCGGCCAGCGGGCGCGCTACCAACGCTGCGGCAGCGGCTTGGTCAGCAGGTAATGGTTGTCTTGCACTGACACATAGCCGCCGCGCTCTAGATCCTTCATCAGCCGGCTCACCATCTCGCGAGAGCAGCCCAGCCGGTTCGACATCTCCTGGTGCGTCAGCCGCTCAGCCACTTGCAACGTGCCGTCGGGCTGGCGCACCGCCAGGTCTTGCAGCAGGGCTTTGAGCCGGCCATAGACATCGTGCAACGCCAGTTGGCGCACGCTGAGCGTGGCCACCCGCACCCGGCGGATCACCTTGGCCAGCAGCTCGAAGGCAAACTCGGGCCGGTCGGCAATAAAGCGCTCCAGCGTGCGCCGGCTCACCACCACGCAGGTGCAGGGCTCCAGCGTGATGACGCTGGCCGAGCGCGGGCCGCCGTCCAGGCTGATCTCACCCAGGTACTCACCGGGGCCGTAAGCGCCGTAGGTCACCTCGCGGCCGTTGTCACCGGCGCTGTAGGCCCGCATGCGGCCACTGAGCAGGATGAACAGCGTGTCGCCCTGGTCACCCTCGTGGATCAGCACCGTGCCTTTGCGGTAGCGCCGGGTCTCGCCGCGCTCAACCAGCGCGACCAGCGCGTCGGACATCGCCGCGCGCGCGGCCGCTGGAATGCTGGCCGACGCCAGCGGCGAAGGGGCGGGTGGGGCAACGGGGTGATGCGGGTCGGCGATCAGGGCCATCGGTGGGCGGCGGTGGCCGAAAAGTGGCCACCCGCTGCCGCCGATGCTAACTGCGCCAGCCACCACTGCCGCACCGTTGCGCTGGCCAGCCGGCAGCGCAACCGCAACAGCGCGTCGCCGCGCCGCGCCATCGGGCTCAGGCATGCAGCAGGCGCGCGCCGCCACGCTCAGCGCCGGCATGCAAGCCCGGCAGGCCTTGCAACACGCTGACCAGCGGCGGCAGCAGCGCCACCTGGCGCACCAGCGCGCGGATGCTGCCGGCGCCGGTTTTTTGCCGGATGCTGCCGATCTGGGTGCGCACGGTGGCCAGGCCTACGCCCTGGCGCTGCGCCACCTGCTGCGGCGTGAAATCGGCGCACAGGCCCTTCATCACCGCCGTCTCGGCCATCGTCAGGCGGTGGCTGCGGGCAAACCAGTCCACCGTCAGCTCCTCGCACACCTGGCGCTTGCCCAGCAGCACCGCCGTGCCCGGCAGCTCATCGTCGCCCAGCGCTGGCAGTGGCACCACCGCCACGCTGATGCGTGAGCCGCCTTCACCCAGCTGCAGCAGCCGGCGCAGGCCGCGTGCCGCACCGGCCAGCGCCTCGCGCAGCGGTGCGGCGTCCTGGGCATGGCGGGCCTGCAACTCGTCACCATCGAGTTGCAGCGCGTGCTCGTCGTCCATGTCGCGCAGCGCGGCCTTGTTGACATGGCTGACGCGCCGGGTGTCGGCCAACAGCAGCATGCCGTAGTCCAGCGTGTCGAGCATCTGCGCCATGCGGCGCTGCGGCAGCGGCTGGGCACCGCGCCGATCGGGCCCGCCGTAGCTGCGGCCGCGGCCGGCGCCCACCGCCGTGCGGGGGGCCGGCAAGCCGCTGAGGGTGGCCAACAGCCCGGTGGTCTCAGCGCGTGTGTCGTGTAGCAAGTCCAGCATGATCGCTTCTCCGGTGGCAGGGGCGGTACAGGTGGCACCCCCCGCTGCATGGCCAAAGAATAGGCCGCTGCAGCCGGCTGTTTTGGTGATGCCTGACCCCCCCGGGGCTGTGATGGATTCACCGCCGCCACCCCCCCTTCGGAGGGGTTTTGGAGTGGTTCTAGTGGGGCAATGCGCTACGGGCGCACCGCAAGATCGATGCAGGCGGGGCTTTGCTGGGCTGCGGTGGGCCGCTGGCGCCGCACAACCTCGTCAAGACGGGGTGCCAGGTGCTACCTGCGTGCCAACTGCGCGCTGTCGATGCGCCATCTGCGCGCCGTCGATGCGCCGTCCATGCGCCGTCGCTGCGCCATGCGCATGACGTCGCCCCGCCGGCTCACAGCGTGAAGTCGTAATCCACCGTCAGCGGCGCGTGGTCTGAGAACCGCTGGTCGAGGTAGATCGCCTCGCGCCGGGCCAGTGCGGCGATGGCCGGTGTGGCCAGGTGGTAATCCAGCCGCCAACCCACGTTGTTGGCCCGGGCCTGGCCGCGGTTGCTCCACCAGGTGTATTGCTCGGGCAGCGGGTTGAGGGTGCGGAACACGTCCACCAGCCCGGCTTCGTCCAGCAGGCGCGTCATCCAGCCGCGCTCTTCGGGCAAGAATCCGCTGTTCTTCTGGTTGCCTTTCCAGTTTTTCAGGTCGATCTGCTGGTGCGCGATGTTGATGTCACCGACCAGGATGAACTCACGCTCGGCTTTGAGCGCCAGCAGGTGCGGGTAGACATGGTCAAGAAAGCGGAACTTGACGGCTTGGCGCTCGTCGCCCGACGAGCCGCTGGGAAAGTAGCAGCTGATGATGCTCAAGTTGCGCTCGGCGGTGTCGAAGCGGGCTTCGACATACCGGCCTTCGGCATCAAAATCGGCCTGGCCCAGGCCGACAATCACCTCGGTGGGTGTTTTGCGGCTGTAGATGCCGACGCCGGAATAACCCTTTTTGTCGGCAAAGTGAAAATGCCCCTGCATGCCGGCCACGGTCTCGAAGCGGCCGGCCACGTCCGCCGCCTGGGCTTTGAGCTCTTGCACCCCCATACAATCCGCGCCCGCTTGCGTGGCCCAGTCGACAAAGCCCTTGTTGGCAGCTGAGCGGATGCCGTTCAGATTGAGTGTGACGAGCCGAAAAGCCAAGAGACCTCCATGAGCAAAACACCTGCGCCATCCACCCCGGCCGCGTCCACCCCGCTGGCGCAGGATTTTGTGCAGTTTGCGGTCGATGCGGGGGTGTTGCGCTTTGGCGAGTTCAAAACCAAGGCCGGGCGTTTGTCGCCGTATTTTTTCAACGCCGGGCTGTTTGACGACGGCGCCAAACTCGGCCGGTTGGCCGAATTTTATGCACGCCGGCTGCTGGCCTCGGGCATCGAGTTCGACATGCTGTTCGGCCCGGCCTACAAGGGCATCCCGCTGGCGGCGGCAGTGGCGGTGGCGCTGGCCCGGCTGGGCCGCAACGTGCCGTTTGCCTACAACCGCAAAGAGGCCAAAGACCACGGCGAGGGCGGCACGCTGGTGGGGGCGCCAGTGCGCGGCCGGGTGCTGATCATCGATGACGTGATCTCGGCCGGCACGTCGGTGCGCGAGTCGATCGGCATGATCGTGGCGGCCGGCGCCACGCCGACGGCGGTGCTGATCGCGCTGGACCGGCAAGAGCGGGCGAGCGACGACGCTGATGCCCGGCCGATGTCCGCCGTGCAGTACGTGCGTGAGCAACTGCAACTGGATGTAGCGGCCATTGCCACCCTGCAAGACCTGCTGCACTATCTAAAGTTGTCCAGCGCCGCCGATCTGGCGTCGCACTGGCCGCGCGTGACGGCTTACCGAGATCGATACGGAGTTTGATTTGACCCTGCCGCTGCGAGGCATGTGCATCACGATGGCCACCAGCCTGGCGCTGTTGGCAGGGGCCATGCCGGGCGTTGCGCGGGCGCAGAGCGCCGCATCGGCCGGCGCCGGCATCTACACCTGTGTGGACGCGCAAGGCCGGCGCCTGACCTCTGACCGGCCGATCACCGACTGCAACAGCCGCGAGCAGCGGGTGCTGAACCGCGACGGCTCGGTGCAGCGGGTGCTGCCACCCACGTTGACGGCCGAAGAGCGGGCCGACCGCGACGCCGCCGAGCGCCGGGCCGATCTGGCGCGCGCCGCCCAGGCCGACGCGGTGCGGCGAGACCGCAACCTGGTGGCGCGCTTCCCCAACGAGGCGGCGCACCGCAAATCGCGTGAATCCGCGCTCGACACCGTGCGGCTGGCCACCAAGGCCACCGAGGTGCGCCTCAAAGAGCTGGCGGCCGAGCGCAAACCGTTGCTGGCCGAAGCCGAGTTTTACAAAGGCCGGCAATTGCCGCTGCCGCTCAGGCAATCGCTGGATGCCAACGATGCCGGCGTGGACGCCCAGCGCGGCGCGGCGGCCAACCAGGTGGCCGAGTTGCAGCGCATCAACAAGCTGCACGATGTGGAGCTGGACCGCTTGCGCCGGCTGTGGTCGGGCGCCGCGCCGGGCTCACTGGGCCCGGTGCTGGTGGCACCGGCGCCCGCTGCCGCACCGCTGCCGGGGCCGTCCAGCGTGCGCAACGCCGGCGCGCCTTGAGGCGGCAGCCGGCCGGGCCCGCTCAGCCCAGCCGGGCTTTGAGCGCCTCGTTCACCTGGGCCGGATTGGCCTTGCCCTGGCTGGCCTTCATCACCTGGCCGACCAGCGCGTTGAAGGCTTTGTCTTTGCCGGCGCGGAACTCCATCACCGATTTTGGGTTGGCCACCAGCACCGCATCGATCAGGGCTGCCAGCGCGCCGGCATCGTTCATTTGCTTCAAACCCAGGGTGTCGATCAGCGCATCGATGCCGCTGCCCTGCCCCAGCCACAGCGCGTCCAGCACCTGACGCGCCGCGTTGTGGCTGATGGTGCCGTCACCGATGCGCTGCACCAGCGTGGCCAGTTGCAGCGCGCCCACCGGGCTGTGCTCAATCAAGGTGTCGTCGGCATTGAGCCGGCGCGAGACATCGCCCATCAACCAGTTGGCCACCAGCTTGGGCTGGCCACAGGCGTCACGCGCGGTTTCGTAAAACTTGGAGAACGCCAGGCTTTGCGTCATCACCGCCGCGTCGTCGAGTGACAAGCCGTCTTGCTGCACAAAGCGCTGGGCCATGGCCGCCGGCAGCTCGGGCAGGCTGGCCCGCACCTCGGCAATCCACGCCGGCGATATCACCAGCGGCGGCAGATCAGGATCAGGGAAGTAGCGGTAGTCGTGCGCATCCTCTTTGCTGCGCATCGCCCGCGTCTCGCCGGTATCGGCGTTGAACAGCACGGTGGCCTGCCGAATGGGCAGGCCGTCTTCGATCTGGTCGATCTGCCACAAAATCTCGAAGTCGATCGCCTGCTGCATGTTGCGGAACGAGTTCAGGTTCTTGATCTCGCGCCGAGTGCCCAGCGCCGCGCCGGGGCGCCGCACCGACACATTGGCGTCACAGCGGAAGCTGCCCTCCTGCATATTGCCGTCGCAAATACCCAGCCACATCACCAGCGCATGCAGCGCCTTGGCGTAGGCCACGGCCTCGGCGGATGAGCGCATGTCGGGCTCGGTGACGATCTCCAGCAGC
>JANMKO010000489.1:0-3581 GCA_031372085.1 Betaproteobacteria bacterium | reverse complement strand
GCGGCGTACGTGGCAACGCCGATGACCACGCCGTAGCCCACCAGCACCGCATGCTCCATGAAGGTGCGGGTTTTTTCGGCATAGATCACCATCGTTGAAATGGTGGCCGGGCCGGTGAGCAGCGGGATCGTCAGCGGCACCACCGCCACGCTGGCGCCGGCATCAGCCCGGTTTTGGCCTTCGGCCACATCGTCCTGGCCGCTCTCGGCCGGCTGGGCGTTGAGCATGTGCAGCGACGAGATCAACAACAGCATGCCGCCGCCCACCTGAAACGAGGCAATCGAGATGCCGAAGAAATTGATGATGTGCAGGCCGGCCATGCCGCTGATGGCGATCACGCAGAAGGCCGAAAACGAACTCACCTGCAAGGTGCGCCGCCGCTCGGTGCGGCTCAAGCCCTGGGTGTAGGCCAGAAAAAATGGGATGACGCCGATCGGGTTGACGATGGCCAGCAAGGCCACCAGCGGTTTGAGCAGGTCCATCGAGGTGCTGGGCATGGGGCGATGGCGCCAATCAGATCGGCTGCGGGATGGGGGTGGGCGCCGGCAAGGCGCCGACGGGCAAATCAGGCGTACCAGAAGTATCGGGCGGTGCGCCGTCGTCCAGCCGGCGCAGCGCCAGATACAGCTCACACAGCCCACGAAGGTACACCACGCCCGGCACCACCAGGCCCAGCGCAAACACCACGCCGGCACCGGTGAGCGCGGCCGAGGTCTGGGCCGACAGCGCAGGCGCACCCGGCGCCAACCTGAAGCCCTGGCCAAACAGCGCGGCCATGAAGGGGTCGGGCGCCAGCTCCACCCCGGCCAGCAGCACCGCCAGCCCCAGCAGCGCACGGCCGCCGACCAGCACCACAAAGCTCACCAGGCCGGCCACCGCCGCCGTCAGCAAGCTCACCGCCGCTGACAACAACACCGCATGCGCAAAGCGCCGCCGCACCTGGCGCCACAGCAGGCCCAGCACGTCGCGCACACCCAGCCCGGCCCACACCGCCGGCGCCGCCAGCGGGCCCACCAGCGTGACCATCGCCAGCGTGACCAGGCCGATGCCCGGCACCGCCAGCGGCACCGTCAAGCCCAGCAGCGCCGGGCCGACCACCGGCAACCGGGCAGCCCACAGCAGGCCCAGCACACCAGCGGCCATCAGCAGCACCCCGGCAAGCACACACAGCACCACGGCCAGCAGGCGGTGGGCGGTGCGCAAGGCATCGCGCAGCGCGTCGGCCGGGTAGCGCAGCGGCCGGCCCAGGGCCTCGTCCATCAGCACCAGCCCGGCGGCATTGCTGCCGTAGAACACCACGAAAAAGGCGCTCGCGGCCCACAGCGCAGCGGGCAGGCCGGCCTCACGCGACATCGCGCCCTGCGCCATCGTCAGCAACAAGCCGGACGCGGCAAAGGCCAGCAGCAGCAGGTACACAGCGCGGGCATTGCGCACCGATTCGATGCTTTGCAGCACGGAATTGAGCGCGGGCAACGCCCCCTGATCGACTGGTTGTACCCGCATGACAACACTCATGATACTTGCGGGTTTGCCCGTGTTCCGTCGCGCTGGTGGTGGCCCGGGTTTTGCCACCATAATGTTTGCGCGGGGCGGCAGCGCCCCCGGCCCGTGTCTGGAGACGGCGCCTGTAGCTTGAGTGTTTCACGCTGGGTTGAAGCTCCACATGGATTACTTTTCTCAAGAAGGAGCTTCCCGCCATGGGAAACAAGCTTTACGTCGGCAATCTCGCGTACTCGGTGCGTGACGAATCGCTGCAGCAGTCGTTCGGCCAGTTCGGCACGGTGACATCTGCCAAGGTGATGATGGACCGCGAAACCGGCCGGTCCAAGGGCTTCGGCTTTGTCGAAATGGCGTCTGACGCCGAGGCACAAGCCGCGATGAACGGCATGAACGGCCAGCCGCTCGAAGGCCGGGCCATCGTCGTCAATGAAGCCCGCCCGCGCGAAGAGCGCCCGGGTGGTGGCGGCGGTGGTGGTTACGGCGGTGGTGGTGGTGGCTACGGCGGTGGTGGCGGCAGCGGCAGCCGCAGCGGTGGTGGCGGTGGCTACGGCGGCGGTGGTGGCACCGGCGGCGGTGGTGGCGGTTACGGCGGCGGCGGCGGTGGTCGCAGCGGCGGTGGCGGCAGTGGTGGGGGCTATGGCGGCGGTGGCGGTACTGGCGGCGGCGGTGCGGGTGGCGGCGGTGGCCGCAGCCCGTACGGCACCGGTCGGGGTGGCCCGCGTGGTGGCGGCAGCGGTGGCAGTGGCGGCGGTGGTGGCGGCTACGGCGGTGGTGGCAGCCAGGGCTACTGAGCGCGGCAAGCTGGCCAACCGGCCAGCGGTTTGACGACAAAAAGGCGCCTTGCGGCGCCTTTTTTCGTTGGCTGTCCCGCGCACCGGGCGGTTACTCGTTCTGCCGACGCTTTCGCGCCCGGCCGGCAAACAGCCGGTCGAACGCGGCATCTGGCAGGGCCCGCATCAGCGCTGCCACCAGGCCCATCTGCCACGGGATCACCCGGTAGCGCTGGCCAGCGCTGATGCTGCGCAAGGCCCGGTCGGCAAACGCCTCGGCGCTGAGCAAAAACGGCATGCTGTAGCGGTTGCGCCGGGTCAGCGGGGTGTCGATGTAGCCCGGCACCAGCGTGGTGACGTTGATGCCAAATGGCCGGCATTCGCCGCGCAGGCTTTCGCAGTAGCTGATCACCGCGGCCTTGCTGGCGCAGTAGGCGCCGTGGCCGGGCAGGCCGCGGATGCCGGCCACGCTGGCCACGCCCACCAGCGCGCCGCTGCCCCGCAGGCGCATGGCCGCCACAAAGGGCTGGAAGGTGGCCGCCATGCCCAGCGTGTTGGTCTCGAAGGTGGCGCGCATCACGTCCAGGTCGGCCAGATCGGCGGTGTCCATGCCGATGCTGATGCCGGCGCTGGCGATCACCACATCGGGCAAGCCTTGGGCGGCAATGCAGGCCCGGCCGGCAGCGGTGATGGCGGGCACATCGCGCACATCGGCGGCGTACACCGCCAACCCATCGCCCACCAAGCCCTGGCTGGCGGCCCACTGGCGCAGCGCATCACCTTGCCGGGCCACCAGCGCCAGCCGCCAGCCGGCGCGGTGGTAACGCAACGCCAGCGCCTGGCCGATGCCGCTGGACGCGCCGGTGATGAATACCAGCGGCGGCGCCGTCATGGCCGGGCCGCCGCCGAGGCGCCGGGCTGGGCCACCGGTGCGCCGCTGCGCCGACCAGGCAGCAGGGTGGACCGCACCGGGCCGAGCAGCTTGAGTTGCTGGTCGAGGTGGTCGTACTCCAGCCCGCCGGCCCGGGTTTCGGTGCCGCCCCGGCGCACCAGCACCGGCAGGTGCGAGCGCAGCCGCTCGAAGCGCAAAAAGGCGTGGAAAAACTCGCCCTGCAGCGCCAGCGCATCCGCGCCCTTCAACTGGCTGGTGACCCGCGCCCCGCCCAGCAGTTGCACCTCGCTGCCGTCGGCGTTGGACAGCGCCTGGCGCGCGCTGGCGTCGGTGGTGCGGCCGTCGGGGGCGGTGGCGTGGATGCGCACGCCGTCGATCTCCAGCCGGTCGGTCAGCGGGTAGTGGCGCAGCGCGTCGCC
>JANMKO010000479.1:0-3356 GCA_031372085.1 Betaproteobacteria bacterium | reverse complement strand
GCCCAGACGCTCCCGGCGCTGCAGCGCTGCGTGAAGTGGGGCATGGCCTTCTACGGCGTGGGAGACGGCTGGTGCTAAGCCGCCAAAGCCGCCAAAGCCAATCGAGGCGCGGGCAAAAAGCGCTGATCCGGCGGCTGGGGCGGGTGTCCAGCCCGGCCCGGCCCCGTCAAGCCGCCTGCGCCGCGTCCAGCCCCATCCGGCCGCTGCGCTGCACCCGGTCGCGGCCGCCGCGCTTGGCGTCGTACAGCGCCGCGTCGGCCCGGCGCAGCAGGTCGGTCATGCTGTCTTGCGGGCCGCGCCAATCGGCCACGCCCACGCTGGCTGTCAGCACCAGGCGGCCGTCGTCATGCACCAGCGGCAGGCTGCGCACCCGATCACACAGCCGCTCGGCAATGGCCAGCGCCTCGTCACCGGTGGTGGCCGGCAGCAGCGCCAGAAACTCCTCACCGCCCCAGCGCGCCAGGTAGTCGATGTCGCGCAACTGCGCGCTCATCACCGCGGCCAGATGCTGCAGCGCGCGGTCGCCCACGGCATGGCCCTGGCTGTCGTTCAGGCGCTTGAAGTGGTCGATATCGATCATCAGCACCGCCACCCGGCCGGTGGCTTGGCCCGAGAAGCGGCGCGCGCGCTGCTCTTCCTGCACCAGCAGCTCATCGATGGCGCGGCGGTTCAGCAAGCCGGTGAGCGCGTCATGCCGCGACAAGCGCGCCAGCCGGCCCACCAGGCGCGACACCAGCAGGCTGACCAGCATCATCTGCAGCACCAGCCCGGCCACCAGCCCGGTAAGCGACGAGCCGACGCTGAGCACCGTGTTCTGCTCGACCTCGACCGCCACCAGTTCTGGCGCCTGCACGGCCCGCAGTGAGCGCGCCGCCAGCAGCAGCGCTGCCAGCAACAGCGGCGCCGCATACAGCAGGCCAAAGCGCAGCTGCGACTGGCGCACATGGCGCCACACATCGGTGGCCGTCCACAGGTACAGGCCGGCCCACAAGCCCGACACCACGGCGATGCGCTGCGGCACCCAGGCGGCATCCGCCGCTGCCAGCCACGACATCACCAGCGTGACGCCCAGCACCAGCCACTGCGCCGCTGTGGCGGGGCGCTGGCCGGTGAACGACCAGACCCCGCGCTGCAGCGCCATCGTGGCCGCCACCACCGCCACATTGCCCAGTGCCCGCAGCGGCGCGTTGCCGTCATGCATGCCCAGCACGATCATCAGCAGCGCCACTGCACTGCCACCGGCATACACCGCCCACCAGCCGGTGGCGCGGCGCTCACCGGGCAAGAAAAACGCCGCCGCCGCCCAGGCCGGCATCACCACCGCATATTGCAGGGCCACCAGCAGCAAGGCCACCTCGGAGGAGCTCAAGGATGTCAGGCGGTGGGCTAGCATTTCCATCATTTCCATTGAATCACATGCCGGCACCGCGCCGCGCCGGCCCCACCCCCTGAAATAGGTATGCTCTGCCGATGGGGCCGCCACCGGCCCGCTGCCCCGAAAGCGCCCTGCCATGCTGATCAACTTTTTCTACACCCTGCGCGCGGCCAAACTGCCGGTTTCGGTCAAAGAGTTCCTCACCCTGCTGGAGGCCGTCAAGGCCGGGGTGATCGAGCCCTCGGTGGACCAGTTTTATTACCTGGCGCGCACCGCGCTGGTCAAGGACGAAGCGCTGTTCGACAAATTCGACCGGGCCTTTGGCGCCTACTTCAAAGGCGTGGAAATGCTGGTTGATTTCACCAAAGAAGTGCCGCTGGACTGGCTGCGCAAAAACCTCGAGCTCGAACTCAGCGCCGAAGACAAAGCCAAGATCGAGAAAATGGGCTGGGACGAACTGATGGAAACCCTGAAAAAACGCTTTGAAGAGCAAAAAGAGCGCCACGAAGGCGGCAGCAAATGGATTGGCACTGGCGGCACCAGCCCGTTTGGCGCTTACGGCGTCAACCCGCAGGGCATCCGCATCGGCCAGGACAAAAGCCGCAACAAAAGCGCCGTCAAGGTGTGGGACCAGCGCGCTTACAAGGATTACGACGATTCGCTCGAATTGGGCACGCGCAACATCAAGGTGGCGCTGCGCCGGCTGCGCCGCTTTGCGCGTGAGGGCGAGGCCGACCAGCTTGACCTGGAAGACACCATCCACTGCACCGCCGCCAACGCAGGCTTTCTAGACATCAAGCTGATCCCCGAGCGCCACAACAAGGTCAAGGTATTGCTGCTGATGGACGTGGGCGGCACGATGGACGAGCACATCCACCGGGTGGAAGAGATTTTCTCGGCGGCCAAAAGTGAATTCAAGCACCTGGAGTTTTATTACTTCCACAACTGCGTTTATGATTTTGTGTGGAAGAACAACCGGCGCCGCTTCAGTGAAAAAACCGCCACCTGGGATGTCATCCGAAAATACAACAAGGATTACAAACTGATTTTTGTCGGTGATGCCACGATGAGCCCGTACGAGATTCTGCAGCCCGGCGGCAGCGTGGAATACAACAACGAAGAAGCCGGTGCCGAGTGGCTTGCCCGGCTGACGAATGCATTCCCGAAGTTCGCGTGGATCAACCCCGAGCCGCAGGGCGTGTGGCAGTACCGGCAAAGCATCGCGGTGGTGCAGCAACTGGTCAACCAGCGCATGTTTCCGCTCACCCTGGCGGGCCTGGAAGGGGCCATGCGCCTGCTGACCAAGTGACTTGCAGCCAGTGATCAAGGCGCGCTTGGCGGGCGGTGGGGCGCGGTGGCTGCGGGGCGGGCCGCTGGCGTTGCGGGCAGGGTTGCTGGCCGGGTTGCTGGCCGGGTTGTTGGCGGTCATGCTGCTGACCAGCGGCTGCGCGGGGCTGACCAAGCCGGCCGCCACCGCCACTGACCCCGCTGCACCGGCCACCGGCGGCCCGGCCCAGGGTCTGGCCCTGCGCCTGGTGGTGCACGCCCCGGCCGATGTGCGCCCGGTGCTTGAGAAATTCCTGGATCTGGCGCGCCTGCAAACCCTGCGTGGTGACGAGACCATCGACGACACCGAGTGGGCCCGGCTGGTGGGCGTGGCGCCGGCCCAGGCGCGTGAGCTGCTGCAAACCGAGGGCTACTTCGAGGCCCAGGTCAGCGTGCAGCGCAGCATCGACCGATCAGGCCCCAGCCCGGTGCAGCAGGTTGATCTCACCGTGCAGGCCGGCCCGCGCACCCAGGTGGCCGGCTTGCAGATCGAGACCACCGGCAACCTGCAACAGCGCATCGCCAATGCCGAGCCCGAGGCCCTGGCCCTGCAGGCCGCACTGCCCGGCGCCGCGGTGCTGCGGCCGGGCCGGCCGTTTCGCAACAGCGACTGGGCCGACAGCAAACAGCAATTGCAAGCCCGGCTGCGCGCCGC